>DATDJH010000269.1:0-2360 GCA_036520635.1 Acidimicrobiia bacterium | reverse complement strand
GAGAGTTTCATTCGCTGCCTCGGTGGTCGGCCCGCGCCGGATTTGGCGTCTCGGGCGAGCTGAACACTCGGTGGACCTCTGGGGAGGGATGGACTACGTCCAACCCCGCGAAGGCTTAGCGAGCCCCGCCAAACGGGAAGGGGCCGGGAGACTCATTCGACGCGGCGAAACGGAGAGGGCGTTGCATCGACTCATCGATGTGTCTCGCTCCCCTCCCAGTACGAGGGCGTATCGGTCGTCTGCTCACTTTGATTCGAGTCAATGTCGGCAGAAGCGACCGATTTCTTTAGGGGAGGCAGGTCGTATTGAGCGCGACTTCTAGGCGACGGGCACAAGATGGATCGGGTTGCCGATCATGTAGGCCCGCCAGGTGGTGGTGTCGGAGACACCACCGGAAAAGACATAGGTGATCCGCCACCAGCCGCCGCTGTATGAGCCGGGCCCGGGAAGGACCGATTCGAGTTTCACCCAGTCCCCGTTGTAGTCATTGGCCCCGCCGTTGTTTTGAACAGTGAACTGACAAGGGGCCAGGGTCCCCCGCGACGTCCATGAGTCGGTTACCTCGTCACGGACGGACATCTCACAGCTTCCGTAGATGTTGCCTGCAGGGTCTCTCAGCTGAAGCTGACCACTGGCGCCGCCGGCCACATCTCCTGGGTCGTAGAGCTCGACGACGAAAGTCTTGCCGGCATAGAAGTCGGGGACTTCGGCCAGATAGAAATTGGAGGTAGTCGCGCTCGAGTTGTTGAAGAGAGAGAAGTCGCCAAGTCCGAACAAGTTGCCTGTGTTAGTCCGTATCGAATAGCGGTTGAGGCCGCTGGTGTTGACGTTGGTGGCGGTCGTGTTTACGACCTGGACGATCCAAATCCCATTCGGGCTCGAGCTGGTGTTGATACTCGCGTTGCACACCGTGTCCCAGTTCCAGTTCAAACCCGGCCCGCTGAATGGAGGATCACTATCGGGATTGATCTGGGCGGCTGGGTTGTAGACCTCCTGGCATTGCAAGGTGTTGTCCGAGATGTCGAGCGGGGTCGGGTCGGGGCGGTAGACCCTCACGGTCACGGTCGGGCCGACGCAACCGCCGCCACTGCAGAAGTCGTTGTGGTCACCGGTTCGCCATGCGTCACCGTTGGTCACACCGCCGGATTCGTTGCGGAAAGTCATGTCGAGAACCTGGATCGAGACGCTGTTTCCGTTGGGAACCACCCCGTATAGGTACCCGGTGTCGCGGTATGAGGGGTTTGCCCCACAGCCGTTGGTTGAGCCGCCGTTATCGGCGCAGAAGGACGCATAGGCGTCGCCCATCCGGGTGTCGGTGTTCCGACCGTGCATGTTGGCCCAGAAATTCCCAGCGCAATCGGGGTTCGAGGCATAGCAACTTGGATCGTTGCCGAACTTGTTCGAGGGGCTCCCCAGTCGAAGCGGTGGTATGTACTCGGCTCTTGCAGTCCGCGAAATTGTCATCGTGTTGAATCCGAAGATCTTGGCGAAGAAGGTCGGGACGATGTCCTCGACCGTCACCTCGAGCTGATTGGGGGCGGTGGGAATGTCCATCGGGACCACGGTGATGTCGGGGTCGGCGTCGTCGTATCCGTTGCGCAAGGCGATGTCGAACGCGGTCGAATCTGCGACTCCCGGGCTGGCCGGCATCCAAACCACGCCGCCGAGCGCTGCCGCATCTGCCGCGCGTTGGACCCGGCTGGCATTGAGGTAGAACCATGCCAGGTCGGTTCCGAACGCCGCCATGCCGAGCAGCAAGAACATTGATCCAGCGACCAGGGCGAGTGCCGCTCCCCGATCGTTGTTCCGGTACTTCCTGAGGATCCGTTTCATTGTTGACCTCTGGTATCTGGCTCGATCTGCATCACGGCCTGCTCGCGCCAGTCGACACTGGGGAATGGGAACAGGCCGGTGACGCTGGAGTGACTGAACGTGATGAGGACTCCAAGCTCGTCGAGACCCGGCGGGACGCGATCCCTATCGGTCGGCAGCCATGGGCACCCGTTATCGCAGGAGAGCCCGTGCCCCGACGAACCACACTGCAGGCTCCCGGTGTTGGAGTACTCATTCACGAATGTCCCCGGCGGAACCGGGACGTCTCCGTTGGCATCAGCCCTATAGATCGTCACGCTTTCCAATGTGCCGAAGGTGAGATTGCATGCCGCCTCCTCGACCGCGTTGAGGATGAGATCGTCGGCGTCAGTAGGGCCGTTGACGTAGTCGGCAGCCGCGGCCCCGGTTCGGGCTCCCTCACGAGCTGCGTTGGTCACCGTCATGTAGTCCACGACCAGGAAGCCGATTTCGGAGAGACCGAGGGCGAGCAGGATGAGAATCGGCAGGACGATGGCAACCTCGATGAG
>DATDJH010000268.1:0-3447 GCA_036520635.1 Acidimicrobiia bacterium | reverse complement strand
AGATGGCAGCCTTTCTCAAACGGGCCATGGGAGGCTGACCGACGCTGAGTGGCGGTCGGCTCAGGAGGCAACTTTGGTCAGTTCGGAGAGCACGGAGGTCGCCTCGACTCTCGGTGTCGTGATTCCGACTATCGGGGATCGGCCGGAGTTGAAGCGCCTGCTCCTCACAATTCTCGCTCAGACCCGCCCGGTCCAAGCCATCCAGGTGGTCGTCGACGCCGACGATACGACTCTGGTCGACGCCATCCTCGCCGAACTCCAGGGTGATCTGGGGAGAACCGTCGTGGAAGTTCAGCGCACGGGGGTGATGCGGACCGAGGGCGACTATCTGGTCGACACCGGGTACGGATACACGGTCAATCGCGGGCTCGAGCGTCTCGACACGGATCTGGTCTCCTTCCTCGACGACGACGACGAGATACGGCCCTCTCATTTCGCACAGCTCGAGGCGGCTCTGGATCCTTCAGCTGGGAGAAGCGCCTCCTACTCAAGAGTGTTGGTCGTGAATCCTGACGGTGCCGAGCGTCACCACCCGGAGGGCACGATGCCTGCCGGAAAGATCCCCGTCGGAGTCCTGATCGACGCCCATCCGGTGCTGCTTCCGGCGACCCTCATGCACCGATCCGTCCTCGATACGGTGCAATCCTTGGACCAGACCTTGGACCGGGAGGCAGACACCGACATGATCGTGCGCCTCGGCCTGGCGACGGAGTTCGCCGCAGTCGACGACCCCACGTATGTCTATTACCGGGTCTCGCGCAAGGCAATCGTCAACGAACGCGTGCTATCCGAGCGGTCGCGAATGCTCCACAAACACCAGAGCCACCTGACCAGACGCGAGAAGCTTCACCTCTGGGATCCGATCGGGAGATCAGCGTTGCGAGCGGGATTCACCGAAATCGGTCGCGACGCCGGCGAACAGGTGATCTCCGCCCTCTGGAACCACGCTCCCGGGTTTCTCGTCGGGTGGTACGTCTTCCTGCGGGGGCGCCAGACCCCGGAGTTCATCAAGAGAGCGGTCAAACGCCTCAGCGGCGGACCCGGTCAATGACCGAGACGTCGGACCTCGCCCGCCAATTGCTCGAACTCCAGGAGGAGTTCCACTGGGAGTCCAAGTCCGCCGCATACGAGCTGGTGGCAAGCTGGGAGCGCGAACGTTCGGGATCTGTTTTCCATCGCCTGATCGGGAAGCCATCAGGACCCGAGGTGGTGGTCAAGGTGTCGGCCGATTGGGCTTCCGAAGACGCTCTACGCACCTTCGAAGCGATGATCGACCTGGCGGATGCCATCGAGGCGGCCGACATCGCCGGAGCCGCCGCCATCCGCCCGCTGGCATGGTCTGAAGCTCCACCGCAGCTGGTCATGCCCTTCGTCGATGGAGCCGACGTGGTTTCGATCCTCCGCCAGCCTGATCACCCGGCCTGGCGAGAGGATGTCGCGACCTGGATGAGATCAGCCGGAGGAATGCTGTCCGCTTTCCACGCCCGGAATGTCGCCGCCGGATCAGCCGAGGCATTGGCCGAGGTCAGAGCACTCGCCGAGCGGTTTCGGGTCCGCCGAAACTTCGACGGAGTGGACTGGCAGGGCCGGACAACCGGTTCATTTGGTGATTTCGGGCCCGGAAACCTCCATGCCGGTGCCGATGGTGTCCTCTATCTGCTCGATCCCCCGCTGGCCGCAGTTTCGAGCCCGGTGCACCGCGACCTGGGGAACTTCACCTTCGAATTGAGACGCCAACTCGACGGACGGGGATATACGGCAAGCCCACCCGTGACCGGTCATTTCGACCGGCTCTGCGACGCTTTCCTCCAGGGCTATTCCGACGCCTGGGGCTCGACACTCGATGAAACCGACCTGGCACTGATCGCGCTGTTCGAACTGCGACGCGCCGCCGGCATGGCTCGGAAGCGGTTTCCGGGGCGTTTGGGCGATGCCCTCTGGTTCGCCCGCTCCGCACTGGCGAGACGACGCGAGGTGATCGCAACCCCAGATCATTCGTAAAAGAGGGCGATCTCCGTCTCGGTGCCGTTACCCAATAGCTGATAGGTGGTCCCGTCGGCATTCTGCACCCGGAAAACCGACGATCCATAGGCCGATTCCAGATCGAACTCGTCGGGCTGCAGATCACAGTTCACGAAGTCGTACTTGCCCGGAACACCGCCCTCCTCGTCGGCCACCACGACCAGGCCAAAGTCGCAGTCCATGAATCTCACCGGCACCTCGGGCTGGGTGGCGTGCTTGTCGATGATGAGGGTGCCACCACCACTGGTGATGTTGGTCCAGGTCTGAGTGTCCACTTCACCCTGATCGCTTTCGCCTCCGAGGGCATGGGAAATGATCGCCACCCCGTTGCCCGGCAGAGCGAGGTCGTGGTACTGATATGAGTTCTCATAGGCGCCGTGCTCGATGCCGGCCTTCCCGTTGTAATAGCCGGTGAACCCGTCGACCGGATGGACTTCGGCGTTGTTCTGCCAGACGAAGACACCATTCGACAGGTTGTTGTGGGCGACGTTGTTCTCGAATAGCCAGACTGCGCCCGCCCCCTCCGGCCAGATGAACCCCGAGCTTTCCGAGTCGGGCTCGCCACGCACTCCCACCGCAACCGAATTGCTGATCGTCATGTTGCTGCCGTTGCCGAGAAAGAATCCGGCGAGCCGAAACTTGTTGCCCTCAACGCCGAGGTCGACCCCCGCCACCACCGCCCGATCCCAGATGAGGTCGTTGGTGTCGTTGGTGGTGTCCTCCTCCTCGGGGGCAGGGTCCCACCAGTACGCCTCGTTTAGGACGTTGTAGGCAATGGTGTCGCGGAAGGTGATGCCGTGCGAGGCGTGAGGGACGAAGGCGTGGTTGCCGGCATCCCGGACCACCACCCCTTCCACGATTGAGCCTCGACTCCCCTCGCCCGCCATGTGGAAATGAAGCCCGTAGCGCCCGGTCCGGTCGCTGTCGCCAAAGTGAGGGGCCATGTAACGAAGCGCGACGTAGCGAATTGTTTGCGGTTGGGTGGAGCGGAGGAAGACATGGGTGAAACCCTCCGGGGTTCCCTCGATCCGGACGTTGCGGGTCAGGTTCATCAACTCGGTCGGGTAACCCAGCTCGTTCGGAGGCGGGGTCGACGTCATTTCCTCGAACACGTAGTAATCGCCTTGAGTGTTGGGGGCAGCCATCACCTCATCCCCCAGCCACGACGGGTCGAATTCGTAACCCCAGGCAGGTTTCTCCTCCCCCTCGAGATCCAACCGACCGTCTCCCATCACCCACAGGCCGACGTCGGTAGGTACCGGATCCATCCCCCCACCGACGAAAGCCGAGTTGTCGACGCCTTGGAATATCAGGGCGTGCTCGATGTCAGCCGATGCCGGCTTCATCACCAGCTCCCCCAGCACCAGCACATTCCCGGACGCGGTGAGGGTGATCGACTTGTTGGGGTCGAGCACCCAGGATTCC
>DATDJH010000267.1:0-2234 GCA_036520635.1 Acidimicrobiia bacterium | reverse complement strand
CGGTCGTTGAAAGCCGGATCCACGAGATCGAGAGTGGCGTCGTCGAGAACTTTCATCATCGAGTCCACAGTGCCCAGGGATGCTGGGTCCTGGGCGAAGAAGACATCTGCCTCGGTCCCGTCACCTTCGGCGATCAGAGTCGCTGCCAATTCGCTCGAGCCCCCATACCGGATTTCGACCCCGATTCCGGTCTCCTCGGTGAACCTGGCAAACAAGGGAGACACCAATTCCTCGGCCCGCCCTGAGTAGATAACGAGTGTTTCGTCGCTGCCAGACGAGCCGGAACCACAAGCTGTGATGAGGCCAACGACCGCCACAAGACCGAGAGGAAAGAGACGCTTCGAGAGAGCACCTGTCAAGAGGGCACCTGGGATCGTTAGTTACCGAACGATCTCAAGGTATTGGCACCGGAACCGGCACGCAAGTCTTTGTTTTGACAGAGACGAGGCGATTTAGCCCCGGGACTGTGCCCCCAACGTCATCCTCACCATCGGGCCCCCGTCCGAGACCAGCTCGAGATCGTTGGCCAGGGAGGAGAGGACGGTGTGCTCGAGAGAGTCGGCCCAGGGCTCCGGTGGCCATATCGCCGGGCCCGGAGTTGCCTCGATCTCGACGAAAAGGGCCCCTTCGTCGGAGGTGAGGGAGCACCGCACCGTCGAAGACCTGCCGTCTGCCAAAAGGAGCGACGCTGCTTCGTTCACCGCGAGCCGGGCTTCCTCAACACGGTTGTAACTGAAGCCGCAGAGGCGGGCGGCGTTTCCAGCCATGTTCCGAAGGACAAACAGTGACTGACGCCGCGCCGGAACTTCGAGTCTGATCTGGTCGGGCGCCACAGGGCCATATACTACGGGCCGCCTGCCGACCTCCAGATGTTGGCGGAAGTCATTCGGGAGGAGCGCTGACGAATCCAGTTTCGCCGTCGAGTGGCGTTTATGAGCTGACGGTGGCGAGTCTCCCGCATCATGTCGCCACGGTGCGCATGTTCGTTTCGGCCGTCGCCCGGTCGCTGGGTCTCGATATCGAGACCATTGATGACGCCAAGTTGGCGGCCTCGGAGATCTCGACCGCCATCGTCACCGCGGGCGATCGTTCCTTCATCACAGTCCGGGCAAACCTTTCCCCAGATGGCCTGACTCTGGAGATCGGGCCCTGGCGTGACGGGCTGGGCGGAGACGAGGACTTCGGGCCGATAGACATCGCCCAGGCCCTTTTCGAAGGCACCACCGTCGTCGGCGAGTTCGTTCTGATCCCAATCGAGGCGCCCGGGTCTGATGACTGAACGGGAGCAGGAGGCGATCGAGGACCTCTTCGCAGTTCGCGAGCAGCCTGAGGCCAAACGCGAGCTCGTGGAGGCCTTTGATGGGTTGGCGCAACGGCTTGCTCGACGTTTCGGTGGTCGTGGCGTCCCTTTGGACGACCTCGTCCAGGTTGCCCGGTTCGGACTTCTCAAGGCGATCGAACGCTTCGACGCGGATCGCGGCATCCAGTTCTCCACCTTCGCCGGCCGCACGATCATCGGTGAGATCAAGCACTACTTCCGGGATCAGGCGTGGTCGGTTCGTGTCCCGCGGACGTTGCAGAACCTCTGGCTCGAGGTGTCGAGGGCGGTCGACGAGTTGACGCACACTCTGGGAAGGTCTCCGACTATCGAAGAGATCGCCGAGAGCCTCGACGTTTCCGAAGAGGAGGTCCTCGAAGCACTCGACGCCGGAGCGGCTTACACGGCCAGTTCACTCGACCGACCGCTTGGGGAGGAGGGGGATGCGACTGTCGTGGACCAGCTCGGAGACCTCGACCCTGGATACGAGACGGCGGCGGTCCGGGGAGCGATGTCAGCCGAACTGCGGGCTTTGCCCGAACGAGAGCGAACAGTTCTCTACTTGCGTTTCTTCGACGGGAGGACTCAGGCCGAGATTGCTGATGAGATCGGGGTCTCTCAGGTTCACGTGTCACGCATCCTGAGTCGGACCCTCGATCAGCTTCGCGAGGCAATCGACCCCGAAGCAGAGGGCGATTCTGGCGAATCTGACGTATAGGGCGGCCCCGCCCTGGGTAGTGATCTCCCGAAATCAGTCACAGGAGTCGGTAACCCGGGATCGCCCGACGCGGGCGTTAACTTGGCGCCTGATGCCGCGTACGGCTCCTCCAACCAGCGCCAAGGAAATTGACCGCATGCGTCTTGTCTTGAAACCCGACGAGTTCGCGCCGGGCAAGGCGCGGGACCGCGTATCACG
>DATDJH010000266.1:0-7025 GCA_036520635.1 Acidimicrobiia bacterium | reverse complement strand
AACTCGTGGTCTTTCATCGGTCCTATGTTGGCATCCAACTCGCTGGGCTCAGCCGCCCGGAGGGCTGTTCTCGTATTCCTCGTCGGACACCGGCCGCGGCTTCCACTGCGTCTCGCCACCGGTAGTCAATGAGAGGTGGCTCATCGGCGAGTCCGGGCTGGCCCCGTGCCAATGAAGCTCGTCCGGCTTGGAGTAGAGCACGTCGCCGGTCGCGAACTCGAAGAATTCACCGGCCCCAGTTCCTCCTCGCCCTTTGCCGGACACGACATAGAGGACCTGGCCTTCGGGGTGGGAATGCCAGTGGGTCCGCGCTCCAGCCTCGAAGGTGACGCTGATCGCATTCAGCACGCGATCGTCACCTTGGGACAGCGTCTCCATCCATGCCTTGCCGGTGAAGTGCTCCTCGGGCTGCGGCGTGCGTTGCAGGGCGCTGACAGGAGTGTGCTCCATGAGGTGAGAGGGTATCCATGGATGTCAGGCCCTAATGCGTCGTGCGGGGGGCTCCCGTGGTCCTGGTCCGAATCCGGTACAGAGACGTGGAGGCGGTCATGAAGAGGTCGGTCCCGTCCGGACCGCCAAAGACGCAATTGCTGGTCACTTCGGGAATCGGGATCTTCCCGATGCGCCGGCCTTCCGAGGTCAAGATGTGGATTCCGTCTCCGGCACTGGTGAACACGTGGCCGGTCTTGTCCACCCGGAGACCGTCAGGCATTCCCGGGGTGATCTCGGCGAAGATCCGGGGATTGCGCAACTGCGAACCGTTCACGACATCGAACGCCATGATGTGATGGTTGCCGGCAGGATCCACCCCGCCGATGGTGTCCGATATATAGAGGACAGACTCGTCCACAGAGAATGCCAACCCATTGGGGTGGCCCATGAGGTCGGTGACGATGTCCATCTGATCTGTCGCGGGGTCGAATCGGAACACAAAGCAGCCCGAGAGCTCGGGCTCGGCGGCATGGCCCTCCTCGTTGTTGATGATCCCGTAGGGAGGGTCACTGAACCAGATGCTCCCGTCCGACTTGACCACCACGTCGTTCGGGGAGTTCAGCCTCGATCCCTGGTAGGTCGAAACCAAAGGCGTGATCGTGCCGTCCTGCTCCACCCGTTCGATGCGACGGTGACCCTGGGAGCAAGCCACTTCTCGGCCCTCCAGATCCAGGGTCCTGCCGTTGGTGAATTCGACTTCAGTTCTCTCAACCTCGACACCGTTGCGCTCGGTCCAGCGCATAACGCGATTTCTCCTGACGTCGCTCCAGATGACCGTCTGTCGGCCGGGGAGCCAGGCCGGACCTTCTGACCAAACGCAGTCACCGCCCAGGCGCTCAACGACCGCGGCAGGATCGATGAGTTCTTCGAGCGACTGATCCTCGATGATTGGGGTAGACATGGGTCCTTATCCTGGCAGGGCCGAAAGGATCCACGACCATTGAAGAAGGTTCGAATCGGAGCCCAATTGCACCCTCAACAGGGCGAGTATCGGGGTCTGCGATCCGCGGTGGCTACAGCCGAGGAGCTCGGGTTCGACCTCGTCTACAACTGGGATCACTTCTACCCGTTGTATGGCAACGCTGATGGAGCCCATTTCGAGTGTTGGACCATGCTCGCGGCCTGGGCGGAGCAAACCTCGTCCATCGAGATCGGCGCTCTCGTCACCTGCAACTCCTATCGAAATCCCGACCTTCTCGCCGACATGGCGCGGACCGTCGATCACATCTCCGGAGGGCGACTGGTCGTTGGGATCGGGGCGGGCTGGTTCCGACGCGACTACTCCGAGTATGGCTTTGACTTCGGCCGGGCCGGCTCCCGTCTCGACGCCTTGGCGGAGGCCCTTCCCCGGATCAAGTCCCGGTGGGAAAAACTGAATCCACCCCCGACCCGACGGCTCCCGATCCTCATTGGCGGCACTGGCGAGCGCAAGACTCTGCGCATGGTCGCCGAGCACGCCGACGGATGGCACGCTGGGTTTCCCGAGCACCCGTCTGAGTTGGAGCCGAAGGTGGCAGCCCTGATTGGCTGGTGTGATCGGATCGGCCGCGATCCCGGCGATATCGAATGGGGGATCGGTCTCGAGCCCGAGGACAAGGGGCGGGTGCTCGCGGAGCATGCCGAGACGTACCTCGAAATGGGGTTCACCCAATTCACCCTCGGTTACAACGGGCCGCGATGGAACGTGGATGATGGTGTCGACTGGCTGACATGGCGGGACGAGAACAACGGATTCCCACTCAACATCGATTGAGGCCGCGATATCCGTGATTTTTGGCCAGCCACGGTCATGAACAGTGTCACTGATAGTGGTTTCCTGACGTGCCGTACCCGCTCGCCTTGGGGTACACTCGAAAGCCTGCGGCGAGTTCCTGGGAAGACCTCAGTGATCTGCGCTGCGGTGCGGCCGAACGGTCGCCAGCAAAAGTCGGGCAACCCCCGACTCAGTTGAAAGCAGGAAGGAAATCAATGAAGAGAATGAGCAATCGTCCGCGATGGCTCCTCCTGTTGTTCGTCTTCGCACTGGTCGTAGCGGCCTGTGCCGGAGACACCGAGAGCACCACGACAACGGCTGCTCCGGCGGAGACAACAACTACGGCCGCGCAGGCGACCACCTCTACGGCGGCGGCGCCGTCTTCGGCGATGACCATCACCTACGACATCAGCCCTGATGCCGTATGGAGCGATGGCACACCGATTACGACTGCCGACTTTGCCTGTACGTGGACAGCGACGCTCAACACACCTGGGTCACTTTCGACCGTCGGATATGACCAGATCACTTCAGTCTCAGAAGGCTCGAGTGCCCAGCAGGTCGTCGTTGAGTTCGCAACCGTATACGCCCCCTACAAGAACCTGTTCAACCCGCTGATCCCAGCGCATGTGGTCACCGACCCGACATGTATGGACGTGTCCGCTGACTTCTTGGACGGCTACGGGGTGTCGGGTCGCGCATGGCAAATGGAGTCCTGGAGCTTGGATCAGGCGATCTTGACGCCCAACCCGGCCTACTGGGGCGACGACAAGCCAGTCGCAACCCGTCTGGTGCAGGTCCCGAGAGCAGAAGATGGCGGCATCGCGGCGCTTCAAGCCGGTGAAGTCGACTTCATCTTCCCGCAGGCTTTCGCCGGCATCACCGATGCCCTCAACGCAGACAACATCAAGTTCGTGCCTGGTTATGGCACCAACTACGAGGGTCTGTATTTCCAGCAGGGCGAAGTGCGGAATGGTCCGTTTGCCGACGACGACTTCCGGGCAGCGTTCTCGATGTCCATCGACCGTGCGACGATCCTGGCCAACATCTACGACCCGATCTTCCCCGGCGCCCCACTGCTTCAGTGTGGTCTCTGGGTGCCGACCGTGGGCCCGTGGTGCCAGAACGATCAGTTCACCGACAGCTATGACCCCGAGGGCGCAGCTGCGCTGCTCGAGGGTGCTGGTTGGGTGAAGGACGGCAGTGGCATGTGGGCGAAGGATGGTGTCGTTCCCGAAGTCAAGTGGATGATCAACACCCCGAACCCGCGTCGTGAGGCCACCCAGGCTCTCATGATTCCGTTGCTCGCCGAAGCCGGTTTCAACGTTGTCGCTGACAACGGTGACGCCGCGGCCGTGTTCCAGCAGCGTTTGCCTGCCGGTGACTACGACCTCGGGATGTACATCAACACAGCGTCTCCGGACCCGAGCGTGACAGGCATCATGTCCTGTGACGCGGTCCCGAGCGCGGACAATGGAAACCAGGGTCAGAACTCTGTGTTCTGGTGCAATGAGGACGCAAGTGCCGTCATGGCCGAGTCCGACACCACGATCGACGAGACCGCCCGTGCCGACCTGATTCATCAGATCGGTCAGGCCCTCGTGGATGATCACGTGATGTTGCCCCTGTTCCAGTTCCCGAACGTCGCCGCATGGCGGACCGACAGGCTGGAAGGCGATGCCCCTGGGGCAGATGCCTCCAACTACCGGGCGTACAACAACAGCTCTCAGCTGTGGACCCCTCTCGCCAGTGACGAGATCATCGTCGGCGCCGAGCAGTGGCCTGAGTGCTTGAACCCGATCACGGAATGCGCCAACTCATCGTGGATGGTCTGGACCGCTGCGTTCCCCGTGCTCCCTGGTGTCTATGACACCACAGCCGATGGAAACTTCGTGGTGACCAACCTGATGGCAAGCGATCCCGTAGTTACGGTCAACGAGTAACCAACTAGCTTGTTTGGGGTGCCCGCGAGAGCGGGCACCCCAAACCCGTAGTCATACCAATCGGAGGGACGAGGAAGATGACAAGGTTCATCGCCCTTAGGGCCATGTGGGCCATCCCCGTGCTCCTCATCGTCACATTTCTGACGTTCTGGGCGGTCAAGTCGGCGACAGATCCGGTCGCGAGTTACACCCGGATCAACACTCGAGCCACACCCGAGATGATCGAGGAGTACAAGGTCAAGCACGGCCTCGTCGGCTCCACCCCCGAGCAATACGTCCGCTGGCTCAAAAACTTCGTCACCCTGGAGTGGGGTAACTCGATCAAGGGAAATCGGCCGGTCTGGCCCGACCTCAAGGCGGCCATGGTCACCAGCCTGATTCTTGGCCTGACCGCCAGTTTTGTCGGAATCACTGTCGGCCTGGGCATCGGCATCTTGTCGGCCCTGCGTCAGTATTCGAAGTTCGACACCGCGGCGACAGGCGCCGCCTTTGTCGGGATCTCGATCCCACCCTTTGTGTCCGCGGTCCTGCTTCAAGTCTTCTTTGCGATCATGATCACGGAATGGCTGGACCTGGATAAGCCGTTCTTACCGGTGGCCGGGGTCTACCCCCCAGGCCACGTCGGATTCGATCTCGGTTTGCGGATTCAGCACATGATCCTCCCGGTCACGGTGATCGCCATCCAGATCATTGCGGTCTACAGCCGATACATGCGGGCCTCGCTGTTGGACGTCAAGGAGGCCGACTACATGCGCACCGCCAGGGCCAAGGGAATCTCTGAGCGCAAAGTGATCACTCATCATGCCCTGCGCAATGCCATGATCCCCGTAGTGACCGTTGCCGCCATCGACATCGGGGCGATCATCGGCGGTCTGATCATCACCGAGCGCATCTTCGAACTTCACGGCACCGGTGACTATCTGCTCACTGCACTCGGCAACGGCGACTTCCCACAGATCATGCCACTGATGTTCATCATCGTGAGCTCGGTCATCGTCTTCAACTTGGTAGCCGATGTTGCCTATGCCTGGCTCGACCCGAGGATCCGCCTTGGTTGATGTCGCTTCCCCGAGGCCGGACACGGTTGTCGTGCCGGAACTGGACGAGCTCGAAGGCATACCCGTAGTTTCGAAATCTCCGCGACAACTCGCCATGCGCCGCTATCGCCATCATCGGGCGGCGATGATCTCCAGCGTCATATTGCTGATCATCACCCTGGCGTGCGTTTTCGCCACCTGGGTTGCTCCCTACGGTGAGAACGAGGCAATCAAGTCCACTGACGGTGGCCTCCGCAATGAAATCCTGGTGCCGCCCAACTCACAGTTCTGGTTCGGGACCGACTCCATCGGCCGCGATCTCTACTCACGGGTGCTCTACGGAGGGCGCGTTTCCCTCTTCGTCGGTATCGCCAGCGCCATCTCTGCTGGGCTCATCGGCACTGCGGTCGGATCTTTTGCAGGCTTTCGAGGGGGGAGGATCGACAACGCGTTGATGCGTTTCACCGATCTCTTCATAGGGCTCCCGCTGTTGGTGATCCTGATCATCATGAGACTTCTTCCTGAGAAGCAGCCGTGGGCCGCGACGGTGCTCGGCGAACCCGGCTCGAAGCGGTTGATGGTGACCTTGATCACACTTGTGTCCTGGACGGCCACCGCTCGAATCGTCCGCGGTGTCGTGTTGAGCCTGAAGGAGAAGGAATTCGTAGAAGCGGCGAGGGCGGTGGGCGCCAGTGACCGGCGGATCATCACCAAGCACTTGGTTCCCAACACCATCGGCCCGATCGTGGTCTCGATGACCTTCATCGTCGCGGGTGCCATCGCCCTCGAATCGACGCTGTCCTTCTTCGGATTCGGGCTGGATCCGACCCAATCGTCGTGGGGCAACCTGCTCGCCGACGCGGGGACCTCGGTGATCACCGGAAAGTGGTGGCTGGTCTTCTTCCCCGCCATGGTGCTGTTGGTCACAATCCTCTGCATCAACTTCATGGGTGACGGGCTCCGTGATGCGCTAGACCCGAAGCAGGAGCAAAGGACCACTGGGTGACCCAGTCGGTCCTATCGGTCCGCGACCTCTACGTATCATTCCCCACACAAGAGGGTTTGGTGCAAGCGGTTCGTGGGGTCAGCTTCGACATTGCGGAGCACGAGCTCCTCGGGGTGGTCGGAGAGTCAGGGTCCGGTAAGTCGGTCACCTTCCTGGCGGTTATGGGCCTTCTCCCCAAATCAGCCATCGTCACCGGCTCCATCCAGGTGGGGGGCCAGGAGCTTGTGGGCCGGCCGGCGGACGAGGTTCGCAAAGTGCGCGGCAAGCAAGTGGCGATGATCTTCCAGGATCCGCTGACGGCTCTCAACCCGGTTCATCGGGTTGGTGCCCAGGTTGTCGAGATGATCCTCGCCCATCAAGACATCTCAGATGACGAGGCGGATTCCAAGGCGGTGGAGCTCCTGGACCTGGTTGGGATCCCACAGCCTGATGTGCGAGCGCGGCAGTTCCCCCACGAGTTCTCCGGGGGGATGCGCCAGAGGGCGGTGATCGCAATGGCGATCGCCAACTCGCCGGAGATCCTGATCGCCGACGAGCCGACAACCGCCCTCGACACGACAGTTCAGGCTCAAATCCTTGATGTGATCCAGAACGTGCAACACGAGTTGGGTGCCGCGGTGGCCTTCATCACCCACGACCTTGGTGTCGTCGCGCGTATCGCCGACCGGGTTCAAGTGATGTATGCGGGTCGGGTCACCGAGCGCGGCGAGGCGCACGACATCTTCCTCCGCCCAACTCATCCTTACACCCGGGGGCTACTCACCTCTCTGCCGGATGCGAACATCGACCGGCTC
>DATDJH010000265.1:0-3157 GCA_036520635.1 Acidimicrobiia bacterium | reverse complement strand
GTGCATCGAACTGATGCTCAACGCTGTGAACCTCACGCTGATCTCGGCGGGCCGGGCCATGAACGATCTCAACGGCCAGGTTGCGGTCTTCTTCATCCTGGTGGTCGCCGCCGCCGAAGTCGTGGTCGGCCTGGCCATCATCGTGGCCATCTTCCGTCGCCGGGCCACCGCTTCGGTGGACGAGCTCAGCGAGCTCAAGGGCTGATGGACACCTACATCTGGCTCGTCATCGCGCTTCCTCTGGCCGGGGCGGTCTTCCTTCACTTCTTCGGGCGTCGCCTGGGCGAGCCTCTGAGTGGTTGGCTCGCATCGGCTGCCATCGCCGGTGCATTCGTTGTCGCTCTGGTTGGCGCAATTCCGTTCTTCGAGGGTGGGGATCACGGGACAGTCACACTCCTCTGGCAGTGGATGCCGTCCATCGGAGCCAACCTGGAGCTCCTCTGGGACCCCTTGGCTGCCTTGATGGCGCTGGTGGTGACCGGCGTGGGCGCTCTGATCCATGTCTTCGCTATCGGGTACATGCACGGAGATGAGCGGTTCCCCCGCTTCTTCACCTACCTGAACCTCTTCGCGGCGTCGATGCTCACATTGGTCCTGGCAGGCAACTACGCCATGTTGTTCCTGGGCTGGGAACTGGTCGGCCTTTGCTCCTACTTGCTGATCGGCTTCTGGTTCACCCGGCCAACCGCTGCTGCAGCCGCCAAGAAGGCCTTCATCGTCAACAGAATCGGGGACTTCGGCTTCGTCGTGGCGCTGATGCTCATATTCACGACATTCGGCACTCTCTCCTACTCCGGGGTGTTCGAGAGGGCCGGAGCCGAGCTAACCACCGGGATGGCCACCGCCATCGGTCTGTTGATCCTGGTGGGGGCCGCCGGTAAGTCCGCCCAGATCCCTCTCTACGTTTGGCTCCCCGACGCCATGGAGGGGCCGACGCCTGTCTCCGCCCTCATCCATGCCGCAACCATGGTCACCGCTGGCGTATACGTCATCGCTCGCTCGGCCGCGATCTACCAACTGTCGCCTATCGCCCAGACCACGGTCGCCACGATTGGTGCCCTAACCGCGATCTGGGCCGCCTCGATTGCCATCTCGCAAAGGGACATCAAGCGGGTTCTTGCCTACTCCACGATTTCCCAACTCGGCTACATGTTCCTGGCGGTCGGCACCACCGCCTACGTAGCCGGGATCTTCCACCTGATGACCCATGCCGTCTTCAAGGCCTTGCTCTTCCTCGGAGCGGGCTCGGTGATCCACGCGATGACCAATGAGCAGGACATGCACAAGATGGGCGGCTTGTTCAAGAAGGTGCCAATCACGGCGATCACGATGGGCATCGCGACCCTGGCCATCAACGGAATTCCGCCGTTTTCGGGGTTCTGGTCTAAGGACGAGATCCTGGCCTCGGTCTATGCCCGAGGCGGTTGGTTCTCGGTTCTCTGGGTAATCGGGCTGGTCACGGCATTGATGACGGCGTTCTACATGACCAGGCAGTGGGTCCTGGTCTTCCTCGGGGAGCCGCGCTGGGACGAGGGCAAGCACCCGCACGAGTCGCCACGGGTGATGACCACCCCGCTCATCGTTCTCGCCGGTCTGGCGGTCATCGCTGGCATCATCAACACTCCGTTCGGCACCAAGCTCGAGACATTTCTCGAGCCGAGCTTCGAAGGCATCTCGATGCAGCATCCGCCGGATGACGCCTTCTTGTTGGTGGTCCTCTCCGGGCTGGCGGTGCTGGCAGCAGTTGGGGGGATCGCCGCGGCATACCTCACCTATCGCAGGCCCAAGGAGCGCTGGCTCGACTTCGAGCATGGCCTTCAGCCGATATGGGGCATGTGGGAATCGGCCTATCGAATCGATGATCTGTACGGGGCGACTTTGGTCGCGCCGGGCAAGAAGGCGGCCGACCTCACCGCATTCGACTTTGACGTCAGGGTTATCGACGGCGCGGTCAACGGTGTCGGACGTGTGGTACGGAACGCCGGCGCATGGACCCGAACACTGCAGACCGGTTATGTCCGAAACTACGGGGTGTTGTTCCTGGGCGGGGCGCTGGTGATGATCATCTGGCTGACAGTGGGAGGGTCGTGATGCTGACTGCCCTCATTCTGCTTCCCGTGGCTGGCGCCGCGATCCTCGCCTTGGTCCCCTCCCGGCGTCGGGAGCTGCATCTTCCACTCGGCATCGCCCTCTCGATCGCCCCGTTGGCTCTGGCCGGCTATCTGTTTTGGGTCTTCGAGCCGTCAGCTCAATACCAATTTGTGGAGCGCGCCGTCTGGTACGAGCCCTGGGGGATCAGCTGGTACCTGGGAATGGACGGGATCTCGTTGCCGATGATCGTGCTCACCGCCCTGCTTGTGCCCATTGCATTGGGGGCATCGACCTCGATCACGGAGCGGACCAAGGAGTTTGTGATCTTCACCCTTCTCCTCGAGGCCGGGATGATCGGCTCTTTCCTTGCTCTCGACCTCTTTCTCTTTTTCGTCTTCTTCGAGGCGATCCTGATTCCCATGTACTTCATCATCGGGATCTGGGGTGGGGAGAGGAGGGTCTACGCCGCGGTCAAATTCTTCATCTACACCGCGTTCGGATCTGCCTTGCTATTGGCGGCGATCATCGCCCTCGCCTTCAACCACGCATCACAGTTCGGTGCGCCGTCCTTCGCGATCGACGACCTGATGAAGCTCAACCTGAGCTCGGGGACGGCGACCTGGCTTTTCGCAGCGTTCGCGCTGGCCTTTGCGATCAAGGTGCCCCTCTTTCCGTTCCACACCTGGTTGCCCGATGCGCACGTCGAGGCGCCGACGGCGGGATCGGTGCTCTTGGCCGGGGTCCTGCTGAAGTTGGGCACCTACGGCCTGCTCCGGTTCAACGTTGGCCTGTTCCCCGAGACCTCGGTCGACGCCGTTCAGATCATGGGCATCGTTGCGGTGATCGGGATCATCTACGGAGCTGTGGTGGCGATCGTCCAGCCCGATCTCAAGAAACTCGTCGCCTACTCGTCGGTGAGCCACCTTGGTTTCATCGTGCTGGGCACCTTCGCGCTCACGTCGGGGAGCCTCCAGGGCGCTGTCATTCAGAATGTCAACCACGGCCTGACCACCGGAGCCCTCTTCCTTCTGGTTGGGATGATCTACGAGCGTCGCCACACCAAGCA
>DATDJH010000264.1:0-4607 GCA_036520635.1 Acidimicrobiia bacterium | reverse complement strand
TCCAACGGTTGAACATCGAATACGAAGGCTGATGGATGAGACACGGAGTTCCCAGGTCACGGAGGATCGCTGCCGCTTCCCGGGTCTTCGCCGGGCTGTAGGAAGAGATCCCGGCATAGATCGCTTTCCCGGAGCGGACCGCGCTGTCCAGAGCACCCAGCGTCTCCTCGAGCGGCGTCGATGGGTCGAAGCGGTGGGAGTAGAAGATGTCGACGTAGTCGAGACCCATCCGCCGCAGACTCTGATCGAGGCTGGCGGTCAAGTACTTTCGGGAGCCCCATTCCCCGTAGGGGCCGTCCCACATCCAGTAGCCGGCCTTGGTGGAGATGACCAGTTCGTCCCGGTAGGGCGCCAGGTCGGCGGCCATCACCGATCCGAAATTGGCCTCAGCCGAGCCTGCCGGCGGCCCGTAATTGTTGGCCAGGTCGAAGTGGGTGATGCCGTGATCGAAGGCCTGGAGGAGCAGTTCACGGGCATCGTCGGAGATCGAATCCCCGCCGAAGTTGTGCCAGAGGCCGAGCGAGATCTGGGGCAGGTCGAGACCACTGCGCCCGGTGCGGGCATAGGTCATCAGTTGGTAGCGGGATTCTTCAGCGATGTGCAACTTCGACTCCGATTCGACGGCTCTGGACTATGACACAAAGAACGGGTACGACATCAACCGGACCTATGCCAGACTTGTCATGTGGGACATATCGTCGTGGGAATAGACGGCTCTGATCCGAGCCTTCGCGCTCTGGCCAAGGCGATCGACGAAGCGCGGCTGCGTGGCGCGGATCTGCACATCCTCCACGCCATCGAGTTGAGCCCTGCCCTGCTCCATCTTCCCGATGATGTAACAGTCGACACTCGGGATATGGCCCACCAGCAGCGAACTGTCGCTTGGGAGTCGGCGCAACCATTGCTCGAGGACGCAGGGTTGGAGGTAGTGCGTGTCGAACGCGAGGGCTCGCCAGGCAAGGCACTGACCGCCTACAGCGCCGAGATCGACGCCGAACTCCTGGTAGTCGGCACCCGTGGCCTGGGCTGGGTCAAGAAACTCCTCCTCGGCTCCACCGCTCAGGACGTGATCCACAACGGCACCTGCGACATACTGCTGGTGCGTTGACCGTTAATCGTTGAGGCCCATCCCGTGCTTCGGCCGCCGAGAGCGTTTGCCAGCACTCAGCCGAGTGATTTCTTGATCGTCTCGTAGATCCGGTCGACCGATGGGATCGCCAGGTCTTCGAGATTCTCCGCCGCGGGAAGCGGGATGTGGGGAGTTGTGATCCGAGTCACCGGGCCATCCAGATCCCAAAACGCCTCCTCGGCGACGATCGACGCCACCTCCGCCCCCCAACCGCAAAGCCGCGGGTTCTCCTCGACGGTGAACATCCAGCCTGTTTTCGCCACCGAGGTCAAAATCGCTTGGGTGTCGAGAGGAACCAGGCTCCGGAGGTCGATCACCTCGGCCGAAACCCCTTCGGCGGCGAGGCGTTGGGCCGCCTCCAGGGCTCGAGGCACCATGAAGGCCAACGCCGCAATCGTGCAGTCGGTGCCGGCGCGAATTATCCGAGCCTCGCCGAGCTTTCCGACGATCTCTGTGTCCGGAACTTCTGACTTGGTGGCCATCAACGACTTGTGCTCGAAGAAGACGACCGGGTCGGGGTCCCGAACTGCCGCCGCCATCAGGCCGACGACGTCCTCAGGGGTGGAGGGCGCCACCACCTTGAGCCCTGGGATCATCATGCACCAGTTCTCAACGCTTTGGCTGTGCTGGGCACCGAAGCGGACACCGCCCCCGTTGGCGGTGCGGATGACAACAGGAACCGTGAACTGCCCGCCGGTCATGTACCTCGTCTTCGCCATCTCATTGGCGACCATGTCGAAGCACACCGCAAGGAAGTCAGAGAACATGATTTCGGCGATCACCGGCACCCCGGTCATGGCAGCACCCATGGCCGCACCCAGGATCGCCTGTTCTGATATCGGGGTATCGCGGATGCGGGTGGGGCCAAACTCCTCGAGCAGGCCGACTGTCGTCTTGAACACTCCACCGGCGCCGGCAATGTCCTCCCCGAGCATCACCAGGGTCGGATCGCGCCGCATCTCCTGGGCGATTCCCCTGGCGACTGCCTCGCGGTAGCTCAGTTCCGCCAAGACGACCCCCCATCGGCCCAAACGTCGGTCATCAGCACATGTTCTCCCGGGCGCTCCCCGGCCTTGGCGAATGCGGTCGCTTCCTCGACGCGATCCGTCACCTGATGGACGATGTCGGAGAGCCTGGACTCGTTGACCCCAAGGCGGAGGAGACGCTGGTGGTAGGTAGGCAGCGGGTCGTGCGCCATCCAGGCCTCGACCTCCTGTGCGGGGCGGTATTTGCCGGGGTCAGCCCGACTGTGGCCACCGTGGCGGTAGGTGACCGCCTCGATCAGGGAGGGCCCTTCGCCTCGCCGTGCCTTCTCGATCGCCACCCTCGCTGTCACGTACACCTCATCGGCGTCGTTGCCGTCGATCACGATTTGCTCGAGGTCGTAGGCGGGCGCCCGACCTGCGGCAGGATTCGAAGCCGCCGTCACCAAATCGATTGGCGTGTACTCCATATACAGGTTGTTCTCACAGACGAAGACCACAGGAAGGTTCCAAATGGAGGCCAGGTTGAGGGCCTCATGGAAGGCTCCGATGTTCGTGGTGCCATCTCCGAAGAAAGCCACCGCCACCTGATCGGTTCCCCTGAGCTGCGCCGACCACGCTGCGCCATTGGCGACACAGAGATGGGCGCCGATGATGGCGTAGCTGCCCATCATCCCGTGCTCGACCGACGTGAGGTGCATCGAACCGCCCTTCCCCCCGAGGATGCCGGTATCCCTTCCCAAGAGCTCCGCCAACACCGGCCCAAGTGGGGCCCCCCTGGCCACCGTGTGGGCATGGCCCCGATAGGTGGCGAACGTGTAGTCGTCGGGGCGCATCGCCTTGGCCACGCCGGTGGCGATGGCCTCCATACCCAGGGAAAGATGGCTGGTTCCCTTCACCAGGTTCTGCATGAAGAGGTCGTACACCCGATCCTCGAACTGACGGAGCACTTGCTGCATCTCGAACATCTCGATGCGGGTTTCGAGGTCGATTTCGAGACGGTCGTTTTCGGGCTTGGTCGCCTTCGGGAGCCGGGGTGGGCGCTGGGCGTAGTCGTAGAGCCCGGCGTCGACCTCAATACTCATTCGCCACCATCAACTCCTCGCAGGGGAAGAGTGTGGTGATCTGTGGCCCGTCGGCGGTGACCACCATCATCTCTTCGATCCTGGCTGCCGACCGCCCGTCGGTGGCCGGGGCGTAGGTCTCGAGAGCGAAGTACATGCCCTCCTTGATCTCGATCGGGTCGTCGAGTGAGTTGAGCCTGCTGATGATCGGCCGCTCATGTAGGCCGACCCCAACGCCGTGGCCGAACTGAAGGCCGAAGGCATCCATCTCATCCACGAAGCCGAAGTCTTCGGCCCGTGGCCAGACTTTGGCGATCATGTCGGTGGTGTTGCCTGGTCGCACCAATTCGATAGCGGCGTCCATCCACTCCCGTGATTGCTTGAAGGCGTCGCGCTGGGCTGTGGTTGCTCGCCCAACGACAAACGTCCGGTAGTAACAGGTGCGATAGCCGTTGTAGGCGTGGATGATGTCGAAGTAGGCCTGGTCACCGGGCCGGATCATGCGGTCGCTGAAAACGTGTGGGTGAGGGCTGCATCGCTCGCCAGCGATCGAGTTGATGGCCTCGACGAACTCGGAGCCCATCTGAAACAGACGGGAATGAGCCAGAGCCACGATGTCGGACTCACGGATCCCGGGTTTCAGGGCCTCGTAGATCTCGTGATACACCCCATCGACCATGGCGCTGGCCTGGGAGAGGAGGACGATCTCGTCCGAGCTCTTGATCTCGCGGGCCAGCATCATCGCCTGCTGTCCGTCGGTGACCTGAAGTCCCTCTTTCTGCAGTGCGAGGAACACAGCGGTCTCCGCCATGTCCACACCCAAGGGGTCGCCAAGGAGCCCCTCGTCACGGAGCACCGCCGCGATCTCGGCAGCGGCCCGGGTGTGGAGCCCAGAGCTGGGACCGATGGCACCCTGAAGGCCTGTGTTCCCACCGATTGAGTTCTCCAGGTCGTACATGTCGGGGAGTTGTCGACGATGCGCCTTGGCTGCCGAGCCAAAGTCCCAGATTCGGGGACGGCCCTTCCTCGTGATCAGCGCAAAGCGCTCGCCCTTGTTGAAAGCCCAGTAGCCGATCTGGGTGGCTGTGGCATAGCGGATGTTGGAAGTCTCGAAGAGGAGCACAGCGCCGAGGCCATTGGCCTCCAGTTGCTGCCGGACCCGCTCCAGGCGATAGGCACGCAGCCGCGGAAAATCGACGCGATCCTCCCAATCCACCCCCATGATCCCGGGGGCCGGAGTGGTGGCTACCGGAAAGTCGGTCATGGCTCTCTCCTCCTCGTTCCTGTCAGTCTTCATCTCGTTTCCGAACCGCGACCCTCGGCAGGCTGGGTGACCAGTGAACAGTCACACTACACACCCCTTCCGCCCGCCAACCCGGTCAGTTGCGGCCTGAGCAGGCCCGCAATGTGGGCTCCGATCGCCAAACTCGC
>DATDJH010000263.1:0-2828 GCA_036520635.1 Acidimicrobiia bacterium | reverse complement strand
AACTCGGCAACCACGCAAAACAGAGTGTTTGCGGGGTCGCTCGACGAGATCGCAGTGTTCTCCGGCACGGCCCTCACCGCGCAGCAGGTGAGTTTTCTCTACTGGGCCCGCTGAGCCGCGAATCCCTCGTCTGTGGGACCCGCCAACGCATAGGCCACCGCTTCGTCGAAACCCATCGCCCGCCCCTCTTGGTAGGGAACGGCGGCGTCACCGGTGAGCGCCTCGAGCAACGTGATCTCCATTCCGGGTATTTGGTTCACTTCGATACCAACGATGTCAGTCCCTGAGGTGATCTGAAGAGATGTGAAGGCGCCGACCAGCCGATGGGCGCGGCTGGTGTCGCCCAGGCCGTGGGCGACCGCAGCAATCTGGGCGATGAACAGGACGGCGGCGGACACATCACGGTGCCCGGCGAAGAGGGCCAGGCCACGCTCGAGGTACTCCCAACCCTCGGAAAACTGCCCGGTCTGGCGCAACATCGAACCCGTCTCGAACAAGGCCCAACCGAGGCCGAACTCGTTGCCGGCCTGGGCGTAATAGTCAGCTGATCTTTTCATGTGCTCGATGGCCGCCGGAAGGTCCTGGAGAATGAAGGCTGCGGCATTGCCTCGAGACCATTGGATGTCACCCATCCCGCCTACGTCGCCCAGCCTCCGGTAGATCTCGTCGGCCTCATCGACCAGAGGAGTCACGTCCTCGATCGGGGCCACCTCTCCGGTCTGGCGCCCCATGAAGGAAACGACCAGGCTGAAGTTGTAGAGAGCATTGGCGATCTCTCTTTCGTCTCCGATCTGACGCTGCAGGGCCAACACCTGCTTGTACACCTCACCACACTCCTCCATCTGCCCCTGCCACCAGTGAATGCCACCAAGAGCCTCCATCGCCTTGGCTCGATGTCGGGGCTCCCCACCAGGCAGTGCGAGGACCGAGTCGATCCTGCGCCGCGCCTCATGAAGGTGGCCCCTCGCCTGCCAGAACCTCCACAGCGCGGAGGCCAGCCGAAGGGCCAGGTCGACTTCCTGGTTGGCCACAGCCCATTCCAGGGCGGTCCGGAAGTTGTCGTGATCGGCTTCCATGACGTCCAGCCATCGGCGTCGATCGCCGCGCAAAAGCTCGGGCGCGACGATCTCTGCCATTTGGGTATACGCCTGGAGGTGCCGCCGATGGAGATCGTCGCTTTCACCGATATCGGCGAGGCAGTCCATCGCGTATTCCCGGATCACATGGAGCATCTGGAATCGGGGAGCGTCATCGGCGTCGACTCTCCTCAACAGGCTCTGGTCGAGAAGCAAGCTCAGGCCCTCGATGACATCGATCCCGAGGTCGCTGGCCGGCCCCGAAACCGTTTCGATCTCTTCGAGTCGGCCCCCTCCGGCGAACACCGACAACCGAGAGAACAGGCGCCGAGCCGGCTGATCGAGCAGGTCATAGCTCCAGGTGATCGCACCCTGGATCGTGCGCTGGCGCTCAGGGAGGTCAACCGACCCCGAGCTAAGCATCCGCGCATCGAGCCGCTCCAGGATCGTCGCCACCGGGAGGAGGCGTAGACGAGAGGCAACCAACTCGATCGCCAACGGCAGGCCGTCCAACCTTCGAACCAGTTCCGCCACTGACTTGGCGTTCTCCTCCGTCAACTGGAAGTCGGGCCTGACCGCTAACGCCCTCTCGGTGAACAGCGCGATCGAGGCGACATGAGCCAGTTGGTCCAAGTCTTCAAACTGGCTGGGGTCGGCGATCGGCAGAGGCGCAACCGGCAATTCCTGCTCCCCGCTGATCTGAAGCGGAGCCCGCGACGTGACGACGAATTTCGAAGCGGGCGATGCTCGGACCAGGTCAGCTACCAGTGGCGCCGCTTCCAATACCTGCTCGAAGTTGTCGAGGACCAACAGCAAGCTTCGCACCTTGAGATGCTCGGTGAGGCTGTGCGCCGGGGACTCATCGCGGGCGGCCGCCTGCATCCCGACCGAGCTCAGGATCTGCGACGGGACCACTTCGACATCGCTCACCGGGGCCAGCTCCACGAAGAAGACACCATCGGGAAACTGATCGCCTACCTCCGCTGCCACCTGCAGGGCCAGACGGGTCTTGCCGGTTCCCCCCGGGCCGGTGAGGGTGAGGATCCGGGTCCTCTCGAGCAATCTCAGTGCCTCCGCCAGTTCCGCTTCCCTACCCACAAAGCTGGTGAGTTGCATGGGGAGGTTGTTCGGGATGGCATCGAGAGTCCGGAGATGGGGGAAGGGCTCCTCACGACCGATGCCGACCAACTCGAACATCGTCTCCGGCTCCGACAAATCCTTGAGGCGATGCTTACCGAGATCGTGCAACATCAAGGACGCCGGAAGGTCGCGCTCAACGAGGATTGCGGTCGGCTCGGAGAGCACCGTCTGCCCGCCATGGGCCGCATCCGCAATGCGGGCGGCGCGATGCACGTCGAGACCGACGTAGTCCGCCCCACCCAAGGCCCCGATGCCGGTGTGCAGCCCCATTCGAGCCCGAACTCGACCGTCCTCGGGCCAGTCGTGGGTTGCAAGCGCAATCTGGGCGGCTTCGCTGGCGAGAGCGGCATCCAGGGCGGAGATGAAGACGGCGAAGAAGGAGTCACCCTCTGTCTTGACCACGGTGCCATGGTTGGATTCGATCGCTGCCCTGACCAGCCCGTTGTGAGCTTCGAGGAGGGCAACCCAACGTGCTCCCAAGGCCTGGACGAGGCGGGTGGAGCCCTCGATGTCGGTGAAGAGGAAGGTAACGGTGCCGGTCGGAAGGGTGTCAGTAGGCATTGCCGTAGTGGTTAGTGATCCACACCAGACCTCAACATTAGGGGCGCCCGA
>DATDJH010000262.1:0-2750 GCA_036520635.1 Acidimicrobiia bacterium | reverse complement strand
GATGCCTAAAGACGTCCCCGACGAGGCTCCCGCGCCCAGCGGCGAGACATCGAGCCTGCTTCGGCTCCCGGTAAACCGATCGACGCTCCTCAGAGCCATCCAGGCGTAAGCGAGAAGATGGTGGCCCAGGGTGCTCGGTTGTGCCTGTTGGAGGTGGGTATAGGAGGGAACCGGGACCGCGGCGGCGGTCTCGCCGAGATCACAAAGTCGCAAGGCAAACTCATGGAGCTGTTCGATCCGCTGTGTCGCCGATCGCCGGAGATACAGCCTCAGGTCGAGCGCTATCTGGTCGTTGCGGGAACGGGCAGTGTGCAGCTTGCCGGCCACGGCGCCGATCAACTCCCCCAATCGACGCTCGACTGCGCTGTGAACGTCCTCGTCGGATTCGGAAAAGACGAACTTTCCTTGCTCCGCCTCGGCCCGGATCGTCTCCAGTCCGGCAACGATTTCCTTGGAATCCACAGCTGAAATGACCCCTGTGGTGCCGAGCATGGTGACATGGGCAATCGATCCGTCCAGATCATCGAGCAGCAACCGGCGGTCGCTCGGGTCAGTGGTGTAGTCCCAGAGGATGCTCCCTGGAGCACTCTCGAAACGCCCTTCCCAGAGGGTCATCCGCCGCTCCCATCCCCGAAACCACGAATTCTGAGGGCGTTGAGGTTGATGAATCCCTCGGCGTCGGCCTGGCGATAGACATCGTCGGCCTCGAAGGTCGCCGAGCCGGCGTCGTACAGGCTCTTGGGCGCCCTCCTCCCATTCACCGTGGCAGAGCCCTTGTAGAGGACGACCCGCGCCTCCCCAGTGACCGGCTTTTGGATCTCATCCATGAAGCTCTGGAGCCCGATCCGTTCCGGGCTGAACCAAAACCCGTTGTAGACCATGTCCGCGTATCTGGGCACCAGCTGGTCCCGGAGATGCATCAATTCACGGTCGAGAGTGATCGACTCCACGGCGCGATGCGAGAGGTGAAGGAGCGTGCCCCCCGGCGTCTCGTACACGCCACGGCTCTTCATGCCGACGAATCGGTTCTCCACGATGTCGATCCTCCCCACCGCATTGCGGCCGGCGATCTCGTTTGCCCTCTCCAGCAAGTCCACCGGGCCAAGAGACTCGCCGTTGATCGAAACCGGATTTCCGGTCTCGAATCCAACAACCACTTCCTCCGCCGCATCGGGGGCGTCGGCGGGGTCGGTCGTGAGCCGGAACATCTTGTCAGGTGGTGCGGTCCACGGATCCTCGAGGACACCGCCCTCGTACGAGACATGGAGAAGGTTGGCATCCGTCGAGTAGGGGGCTTCCTTGGTCACCGGTACCGCGATTCCCCGCTCGCGTGCGTAATCCATCAGGTCGGACCGGCCCTTGAGTGCCCACTCCCGCCATGGTGCGATGACTTTGAGCTCAGGAGCGAGGGCGGCGATCGAGAGCTCGAACCGGACCTGGTCGTTTCCCTTGCCGGTGGCGCCATGCGAAATCGTGTCGGCCCCGAACTCACGGGCACAACGGACCAGGCCCTCGCTGATGATGGGGCGGGCGAGAGAAGTGCCCATCAGGTAGTGGCCCTCGTAGACGGCAGACGCCCGCAGGGCCGGAAAGACGGCACCGGTCACGAAGCGGTCGCGGAGGTCTTCGACCACGGCCTCCGACGCCCCAGTAGCAAGGGCCTTCACCTTGGCCTCGCCCACCTCCGCCCCCTGACCCACATCGGCGGTGTAGGTCACGACTTCGGCACCGTGCTCCTCGCGCAACCAGGCCAGGATCACCGAGGTATCGAGACCTCCCGAATATGCGAGTACGACCTTCATTCCTCTTCCTCTGACGACGGGGGCGGCCCGGGGTCGGCAATGCCGCGTTCCAGCGCCCATTCCCGCACCAGCCCGAAGGCCGCCTCTTCTGAGTACGGACCGTCATCGATGCGACGTTCGAGCAGCAAGTCCATGATGTCACCAACCATCCTGCCTGGCGGAATCGCGAGGTACTCCATCACCTGGTGGCCGTCGATCGGAGCTCGAAGTGCAGCCAATTCCTCCTGCTCGGAGAGAACCTCGATCCGGGTCTCGAGCTCGCCGATCCGGTTGGTGATCTCCTTCTCTCTTCTCGGATTGGCCGTTGTGACGTCGCAGCGGACCAGCTCATTCAGATAGCCGAGCAGATGACCGGCATCCCGCACGTAGCGGCGAACTGCCGAGTCGGTCCATCCCATCTTGAGGGTGTGGGGCCGAAGGTGGAGGAAAACCAGCTGCGAGACGTCGTCGATGACCTCCTTCGGATAGCGCAATGCCCCGAGTCGACGACGGGTCATCCGTGCTCCAACCACCTCATGGTGGTGAAACGACACCCCATCCGGTCCAAACTGCCGGGTATCCGGCTTTCCTATGTCGTGGAAAAGCGCGGCCAGCCTCAACGTCAGATCAGGAGACGCCTTGTCAACGACGGCGAAAGTGTGAGCCAGCACGTCTTTGTGACGATGGTGGGGGTCCTGTTCCATGGCCAGCGCCGGCAGCTCAGGGAGGAAGTGGGCGGCCAGGCCCGAGCTGACGACGCCATGGAGTGCGAGCCCGGGCGCGGGAGCGGTCAACAGCTTGGAGAGCTCATCCCTGATTCGCTCTGCGGAGACGATCTCGAGCCACTCCGCCATCGAGCCAACTGCGGCCAGCGCTTCCGGATCCGGCTCGAACCCGAGGCTGGCCTGGAACCGAAACAGCCGCAACATCCGCAATGGGTCGTCCGAGAACGAAACCGTCGGATCGATC
>DATDJH010000261.1:0-2524 GCA_036520635.1 Acidimicrobiia bacterium | reverse complement strand
GTATCCCTCTTCACCCGGTTCTAGGGGTGTTTCTCTGTGACACCTGCGGGCGCACATTCGAAGTCCGTCAAGAGGTCCTCGACCGCTATCCGGGCTGGGTGCCCCGTCAGTGCCTCGACTGCAAGAACGGCTCAGGTGGTGAGCCGACCTCCTCGAAATTGGGATCTGGAGGTCCGGATATGACCCCTTCCCGTCCCAATTACGGAGACGGTGCGGGCTCGCCCAGCCGGACCAAGAGCACGGACCTGACGACGGCGGAGGTTCTCGCCTCGTTCAGTGACGGCCCGACTACCGGGGTGTTCACCGACGGCGCGTCGGAGGGCAATCCCGGGCCGGGGGGATGGGGAGCGGTCTATGTCGAGAACGACCACATCGTCGACCAGGCCCACGGCTCGGAGCCGCACACCACCAACAACCGCATGGAGCTCGCCGCCCTGATCCATGGTCTGGGCATGCTCCCGAACGACTCAACCATGACCCTGTACACCGACTCACAGCTCATCGTGAACATCGTGACCAAGTGGGCTGACGGTTGGAAGGCCAAGGGGTGGACCAAGAAGTCCAGTGGCCCGATCGCCAATCTGGAACTGGTCAAAGAAGCGCACGCCCTCTACAAGCAGCGGCCTGGGGTGCGCCTGGAGTGGATCAAGGCCCACAACGGCTATCGGTGGAACGAGTATGCCGATGCGCTCGCCACCGCCTATCGCCGCCAGGTCTTTTGATGTGGACCAGCCCTGAGGGGGTTCGAGCGTGGGGTAAGCACGCTCATGGGTCGCCGCTCTACGCCCATCTCGTGGAGGTCCTTGCCGACGATGAGGAGTTGATGCGCGTCCTGCATCGAATCAAGCACCTGCCGCAGGTGAATCTGATCCTGGGCAGCGTCCATTACCTATTGCTTCGGGATCCGGCTCACGATCTGGCGGCCTGGTTTGCGTCCGTGGTCGAGGACCCGCGGCCGGTGAATGAGGTCGACCCGGTGTTTCGCTCATTCCTCCTCGAGCATGAAGACGAGGTCGTTGGATTGGCCAACAGCCATTACACCCAGACCAACGAATGCCGGCGATGCATCGCCCTGTTGCCGGCGGTGATGACATCGGGCCTCGATCGCTTTCACTTGGTCGAGGTTGGGGCCAGCGCCGGGCTCAATCTTGCCCTGGATCGATATCACTACGAGTTCGGAGACCTGAGTTGGGGCCCGAATTCACCCGTGATTCTCGACGGTGACTGGCGTGGGAGGCGGGTCGCTCTGCGAGACATCGATGTCCTGAGCCGGACAGGTCTCGACCTGAGCCCGATCCTGCCCGGGGATGTCGACTCACAGCAGTGGCTGGACGCCCTGATTTGGCCCGAGCAGCGAGAACGGCGGGCGCGCCTTCGTGCTGCGATGACGATGGTGTCGGCGCTGGGGTTGGAAATGGTGGCCGGCGATGCATTGGAGACTCTGCCGGCCGCGCTCGAGAAGTTGCCGGCCGGTGAGCCTGCAGTGGTGATGAATGCCTTCACATTTGGACAACTCACGCCCGAGGGGAGAGCCCGGATCGAGGAGATCTGTGATGTGGAACGGAAGAGTCGCCCGGTCTATCGGGTCTCATTGGAGCTGTTGGCCAACGCGGATGAGTGGGCACGAGTCTCGGTGACCGACCACGGGCCTCTGGTCCATATCGGCCAAGCCCATCCCCACGGGGAATGGGTCGAGCTTTGGGATCAGGCTCGGCCGTAGACGGGGATCGATGCCCCGTTCATCACGCCGGAGTCGTCGCTGAGGAGGAAGTGGGCGACGGCAGCTATCTCATCAGGAGTCGGCCAGGTGACATAGTCCGCGTAGGGGAGCGACTGTCGGGTGGCTGGTGTGTCGATCACTGAGGGCATCAGGACGTTGGCGGTGACTCCGGTCCCGTCCAACTCCTGTGCCACCGATTTGGCAAGGGCGACCACTCCTGCTTTCGAGAGGTTGAAGGCGGCTTGGCCAGTCGGGTAATCGACCGCGCTCTTGCTGCCGACCAGGACGATCCGTCCCCATCCCGCCTCTTTCAGATAGGGGACCACGGCACGCACTGCATAGAAGGCCGAACGGAGATTGAGGTCGATCATCCTTTCGAATCGGACATCGTCAGTCTCCTCGACATCACGGCCTCCGGCCCAACCACCGACCAGCGAGCACAAGCCATGTATCGAGCCCCACTGCTCGGACACGTTCTTCATCAGGCTGTTGACCGCTTCGGCATTTGTGGCGTCGACGCGGAGGAGAAGCAGGCGGTCCTCGTCGATGTCGAACTCTTCCTCGAATCGGGTCGCCTCGTCAGGAAGGAGGTAAGTGACTACCAACCGATAGTCCTCGAAGATGAGTCGACGGACCAATGCGGTCCCGAGGCCGCCAGTGCCTCCGGTGATTACGACTGTCTTTTCCACGCTTTCAAGTGCTTTCTGAAGTTGTCGGTCCGCTAACTCTACGTTGCGGGCGGAGTTTGTCGCCGGAGAATCCAGAGATCGGCGACGTTGGTCCCGGTTGGGGGGCAGATCAGCA
>DATDJH010000260.1:0-4227 GCA_036520635.1 Acidimicrobiia bacterium | reverse complement strand
GACTCTCAGTCGACATCGACCACGACGCCGACCACCACCTCGACCACGACGATCACCGGAGTCGCCGTGGAGGAGTTCCGTACCTGTCTCGCAGAGCACGACGTGGACATCGAGGAGGTGCCCCTCGACGCAACCGGCCGTCCACGCCTCGATCTGGTGATCGTGAGTGTCGACTTCGGCGACCCCGAAGTTGCTGACGCCCTTGCCGTCTGTTCCGCAAGTCTCAACACCGGGGCCCTGGACCTGGGTGACGACGAGGAGTTGCGTCGCGAGGTCAATGACGAGTTGTTGGAATTCAGCAAGTGCATGCGAGCCAACGGGGTCGAGGACTTCCCCGACCCGGTTCCGGGGTTCGCAGGGGTTGGCGCTCCATTCGCGGTGGCGGAGATCCCCTATGGGGATCCCGAGCTGGCCACTGCGTCGGCCGCTTGCAGGGCGTCCGTGCTCGGAGGTCTCCCCGGGTTGGACGGATCCTGACCTGGCGTACGATTCGGCCGTGACGACTCGCCCCAGCCCCGTCATCACCCCGGAAACCGGTGAATCGACCGACGTCGACCTCCCCTGGCAAGTCATCGTCTGGAACGACCCGGTCAACACGATGGCCTACGTGGTCTACGTGTTCCGCAAACTCTTCGGGTACGACGTGGAAAAGGCAACCAAATTGATGTTGGAGGTCCATTTCGAGGGCCGTTCACGGGTGTCCGACGGGTCCAGGGAGAAGGCTGAGATCGACTGCTTTCGACTTCACGGGCACGGGTTGTGGGCGACGATGGAGCAATGAGTCGCGGTCGCTTCCGCTATAAGAGCGGCAAGATCGTGGTTGAGCTCCCGAAAGAGGAAAGGGAGTTCCTCTCCGACGTGCTCGAGCTTTTGAGCTCGATTCCATCAAGTGGTGACGATCCCGCGACCCGCCGTCTTCAGGTCCCTGTGTATCTCGATGATCCTGAGGCGAATTCGGAGTGGTGGCTCTTCATGGGCGAGGAGCTTTCGATTGCCCGCTCCGCCGATCGGGACGTCTATCAGCGGGTTATGGACTCAGAAAAGAGAATCACATTGACCACGGAGGAGGCCGACGCCTTCCTGCGGGTGCTCAATGAGGGGCGGCTCGCCTTGGGAGCCCGCTTCGGTCTCGAGGTCGAAGCAGATCACGACCAGCTTCCGGAGGAGCAGCGCCAGGTTCTGGACTACCTGGGTTGGACCCTCGAGGAGATGACCGTGGCTCTCTCCGCAGCGCTCTGACCGTAGGGCCGCGTCGAGGAGTAGGTTTCGCGAGGCAGTGACTCCTCGAGTGCCTGAGCCCGCCACCGACATCCAACATGCTGGCTTGGCGAGGAGGCATCTGTTGCCTTCAGATCCGATTGCCGGGCTGAGGAGCGGTGTCGGAGCCTTGATCACTATCTATCTGAACCGGCCCGGCCCGGGTGGAATGGCCGCTCTCCTCACGGACCTGTTGAAGCCGGTGCGGGACGAAGCCGAGCGAATCGGAGGCTTCGTTCGCAAGAGCGTGCGGGCCGATGCAACGCGAATCCACGAGCTCGCCAACCAACTCGAAGGGGATGTGGCGCCCGCCTTCGCCATCTTCGCTGCGGACGTCGACGGACTCTTCGTGCTCCAACCGCTCGCCTATTCCGTTCCCAACGTCTCCACCCTTGGGCCACGGCCCTACCTGCGGCCACTTCGTGCCGCGCCGCGACCGCTGCGAGCAGGCATCATCGTCGCCGACCGGGCGTCAGCTCGCATCTTCATCGGCTCAGACGACCTGGTCGAAGAACTAGCCGCCTATTCGGTGGACATCGGGAAGCCGAACTACGGGGGCTTTGGCGGCTACGAGGAGCACAACGCAAGGGCCCATGCCGGCGAGGAGACGAACCGGATGTGGAAGGAAGCCGGCGCGGCTCTGCTCGAGAGACATCTCGACCGGTCTTTCGACTACCTAGCGGTGGGCGCGCAGGAGGGGAGCGCCGAAGAGATCGGCAGAACCCTGCACCCCTATCTGGCACGTCTCCATCGAGCCACCTTCAGGGCGAGCCCTCACACCCTCACCCCGGCCTCGCTTCGCTCTCACATTGCCGAGCTCCAGCTCGAGATGCGGCACCAACAGGAGGCGGAACTGGCGGAACGTGTCTGCAGCACGGCTCTCGGCGGCGGTCTCGCCGTCCTGGGGCTCACCGGGACCCTGCGCGCCTGCAATGCCCAATCTGTCGAATCTCTGGTAGTGGCCGGTCCGTTCACCATGCCTGGTGTCATCTGCAATCAGTGTGGATTCCTGGCTCGAACCGGCGATGTCTGCCCCATTTCCTCCGATCCGATGTTCCCGGTCGAGGATGTGGTTGCGGCAGCCATGGATGCGACGGTTGGGTCCGGAGGCACCGTCCGCCAGATAGAGGTGGCTTCCCCACTCGACGTCGAGGGAATCGGGGCACTCACCCGATTCCCCGTGGTGGTCTGACTCCCAGGCCGCGGTAGCCTCCCGGGTCATGCGAGAGAACCTCGAAACTCGTCGGATCTGGTCCGAGCAGGGAAAGCGCCTGGCCCGCGCCACGGTGGTCAAGGCCTATGGGTCGGCACCCCGAGGGCCAGGCTCCTCGATGCTCGTCTCATCTGCCGGGGAGATGGAGGGCTCGGTCTCGGGCGGCTGCGTGGAGAACGACGTTGTGGTCCGCGCACTCGGGGTCTTGGAGACCGGTGAGCCGGAGTTGGTCACGTACGGCATCGCAGACGATGACGCTTTCGCGGTGGGCCTGGCATGTGGGGGCACCATTCAGGTCTACATCGAGCCGTGGTGACCGATCCGATTCTCGACGCTGTCACCCAATTGACTGAAGAGGACAAGCGCGGTGCAGTGGTGACTGTCATCGCCGGCGAAGGTCAGGGGAGCAAGGCCGTTCTCGACGGCAATGGGACCGTGATCGCGGGAGCGATCCCGGCGGCGTTGGCTTCGGTGGCCAGGGACGCGGCGGCCCTGATGGCGCGGGAGCAAAGTGTCACCCTCGGCTATCCCGATGCCGAAGTCTTCTTCGAGGTGCTGGTTCCCCGGCCTCGCCTGTTTGTCTTCGGGGCGGTCCACATCGCACAGGAGCTCGTGCAACATGCAGGCTTGCTCGGTTTTCGGACTGTGGTGGCCGACCCTCGGCCCGCATTCGTGACCAAGGAGCGGTTCCCGGCCGCCGACGAGTTGCGAGTCGGCTGGCCCGGCGAAGTCTGTGACTCTTCTTCGTTCGATGAGCAGACCTTCGTGGTGATCCTGACCCACGATCGGCGATTCGAGGACCCCTTGTGGCCGATTGTCCTGCCTTCCCCGGCGCGATACTTGGGGGCGATGGGCTCGGCGAAGACCACGGCCGCCCGCCGGCGCCGCCTCTTGGAATCCGGGTTCAGGGAGGAACAGGTGGACCGGATACATGGTCCCATCGGAATCGACATCGGGTCACAGACCGCGGGTGAGACCGCAATAGCGATCCTGGCCGAGATGATCAGCGAGCGTTACCTGCATGGCGAGCCGGCGGATCTGACCGGCCAGCCCTTGCGAGCCTGACGGGTAGGTTCATCGATCATGCCTGTCGCCGCCGTGATTCTTGCCGCCGGCGGGTCACGTCGGCTTGGCAGGCCCAAGCAACTCGAACCGTGGGGTGACACCAATCTCCTGGGGCATGTCGTCGCCCGGACCAATGAGTTCCCCGTTGAGGAGGTATGGGTTGTCGTCGGGCATGAGGCGGATCGGATCCTCGAGGAGACCGATCTCGGGGGAGCTGGAGTGATCGAGAACCCGGAGTGGGAGGAGGGCATCGCCTCCTCGATAAGGGTCGGTCTCGACACGCTCACTCGTCTCTCGAAGTGTGAGCAGGCCCTCATCGTGATCGGGGACCAGCCGGCAGTGCCGATCGAAGTGGTCGACGAGCTGTTGGCATCTCACGCCAGATCCGACCGGCCGGTCAGCGTGCCCAAGTACCGATACACGTCGGGCAACCCGGTGCTTGTCGATCGTCTGTTGTGGCCTCGGTTGATGTCGCTCGAAGGTGATCATGGGGCAGGCAGGTTGTGGCAAGCCCACCCGGAATGGGTCAATGAAGTGTGGTTCTCGGAGAACGCTCCGCGGGACGTGGATACCGAGCGAGACGTTACGGATATGCGACCCAAGCACCCCGGCTGAAGGCTCGATCCGGCGTATAGAGTCGTGGCGGCTGTTTTCAGTCGAGCGGAGAGAAGGGTTTGATGGCTCGGATCGAT
>DATDJH010000259.1:0-3805 GCA_036520635.1 Acidimicrobiia bacterium | reverse complement strand
AGAGCCGCTGCGGGCGGCTGCCGCGGTCCTGACGTTCCCCTGGACGGCGAGCCTCATCCCGATGAATCCAGTGAGACCGGACATGACACAGCCGGCAATGAAGGCGAGGGTTCGTGCGCTCCCCGATTCGAACAGCGAAAGCGCCTCAGAGCCGTCGGGCTTGAGGACGACGGTTGACGTGAGAAAGACCACCACTACCAGCGGGATGAGGATCAGCGCGATCGTCCGGAACTGGCGCTTCAGATAGGCCATGGCGCCTTCCTGGATCGCTCCGGCGATTTCTTGCATCTTCTCAGTGCCCTGGTCGGCGCGCAGGACGCCCCGGGATAGGAAGAAGCCAACGATGATCGCCAGGATCGAAGTGGCGAGGGCGAACACGAGCCAGGCCCACTCGGTGGAGCCGAGTGTGAACTCCTGGAAGCCACCCTCGGCGGCGAGGACGATGGGCATCGTCGCTTGGTCCTTTCAGTTGATGACGCTGATCAGTGAGGTGAAACTATGACCCAAGGCCGCTTCCGGCCCTTTTCGGTGAATCCGGGGACGGCGTTGCTCCCAACGGGGGGCGAATCTACATGTTCTGATTCGACTCTACGAAATTCACTTCGCGGTTGCACTCTTCCAAATCTGGCTGTCTCAGAGATGGCTGGCCAGCAAACCGAGGGCCAGAAGAGGCATGGCCATTGACATCAGGCGGAGGGGTCGCTCCCAGGTGGAGAGCAATTGGTCTCGAGTCCAGCCGGACACCTCAACCGCATCGTCGGTGCGGCGAATCTTTCGCGCCGGGGTGCTCAACTCGCGCTGCACTCGGCTCAAGACAGTCGTGGAAGCCGCAATGAGAGCGACGGTGATCGACAGGGACTCGGTCTGAGCCCAGTATCCGACGAGAACCGGAAAGGCGCCCCAGGCAACGCTGAACCCCCAGTCCGAATGAAGAATCGGAGACCACTCCAGCCCGTAACCAGCGGCTAGCACCACCCCGAGCGCAACCCAGGCCAACAGCACCGGTGAGATCACGAACGCACCGATCACCCCGAGCGCCCCTCCAGCAACCAGGCCGCCGATTCCGAGGGCCCACAAGGTGGAGTCGCTGAGCCCGGTGCGCAGGGGGCGATCATGCACCTCATCGAGGGCGTGGGCGCCAATGCCAAGACCGAAGAAGAAAGCGAGCAGCGTCCCGGCGAGGATCTTCCAATCGAGCACTGCGGCCAGTCCTGCTCCGATGGCCACATAGGAGAGGTGCCACGCCGTGTACGGCAGATGGAGCATCGTGACCAGGTCGTCCCACGCCGATCCGGAGCGGGCGTAAAAGGCTCGTGAGTCGCTCACACCTTGACGCCCCAGATGACCACGCCCCCACCCAACGACATCCGCTTCCAGCGAACTTGACGGATTCCAGCGGCCTCCCATTCTTGGGCCAGGCCTTCCAGAGTGTTTCTGGACCAGAACTCATCGATGCTCGGCCCGAGGAACCTGCCCACTCGTCCCCACCCGCCTCCGACCAGGGATCCGGCCAGGGGCAGGGCGATCCTCGTGTACAGCCACCACAACGGGCCCCAGACCCCGTCCGGCCGTCCGAACTCGAGCACTGCGACCATGCCTCCGGGTCGCACCACTCGGGCCATCTCGGCAGTTGCGGCGTGAAGGTCTTCCACATAGCGGAGCAGGTATCCGGCTGTGAGTCCGTCCACGGCTCCAGGGCGAATCGGCAGAGACTCGGCCGTGGCCAGAAGCCGCGAGCCTGGCCCATCCAGCTGGCCGAGCATCTCGTCGCTCTGGTCCAGTGAGATCACCCGGTAGCCGGCGGCCTGGAGAGATCTGGTTATCGAGCCTGTCCCCGCGGCAACGTCGAGGATCAGCGAGCCTTCTGGCATCTCGAGTGAGGTCACAAGACGGCGGCGCCATCGCCCGTCCTGACCCATGCTCAGAATCGAAGCCCACCGCTCGTAGTTGCGGGCTATCGGTCGAAACAGGCCCATGGCGAGCCGGGAGGGCGAGGTCACAAGCCGAAGGTACCGATGACCGGGAGTCTTTGCAGACCCCCCTTGATCTCAGCCCGCCCTGACCACCACGTCTGCGGACATTCCCTGTTCGTAATGGTCGATCACGTTGCCTTGATCGTCCTGGGCCACGATGCGGCATGTGAACGAATACTGGCCAGGGGCGAGATCGATGGAGACCTGCTCCGCTTCCCCAGGAGCAATGACCCCTCCGGCTGAGAGAACATGGCCTCCGGCATCGGTAATGACCAGGGTGTGCCCGTACTCCCCCTCATTCTGAACATCGAGGGTGATGGTCCCGGCGTCGAAGGTGCTGATCGAAGGCTCGATCTGGAACTCGTAGACCCCAACCTCGGCCGAGGAACCGGTTGGCCCCTGGCAGGCGGTGACCGCGAAGAGGAGCGCAGCGACGGGGGCAACTGCCCTTCTCATGCCGCTCCGAGCTTGGCCGCGACCCTGGTGAGAGGCAGGGCAATGGTGAAGGTGGTTCCCTCGGAAGAGGTCCAAACCAGGAGCGAGGCCCCCATCGCCTCTGCCATCAGGCGGGCCATGTAGAGCCCCAATCCGGTGCCCGAGCTGCGACTGTCCTTTTCGAACTTCTCGAAGGCCCTGGGCAGGAATTCGGGTCGAATCCCAGGCCCGTCGTCGCTGATCGACAGATAAACAGCTGACTCCGGAACGGTCCCGACGACGAAATGGGGTTCATGCACCTCATTGGTGGAGCAGTGAATCCTCACGTTGCGGGCTCCGTGGGTGAAGGCGTTGTCGGCTAGCGAGGACGCCAGGTTTCGCAACGTCTGGAGATCGGTCATCACAGTCGGGTCGTGGTCAGGCCCGTGGCAGTCGGGGCCGTGGCTCGAGATCACTCGGGAGTGGGAGAGGGCGACCGCATCGCACACCTTGGCGAATTTCACCGGTTGGGGAGCAAAGGAGAGACCTCGATTCTCGACTCGCGCCACCGCCAGCAGTTGGTCGATCATCGTCTGTAGTCGCCGACCGTCGTGGACCAGGGCCTCGAGGATCTCGTAGCGGTCTGCTGCGTCGGGTTCGGTCATAAGAAGCAACTCGGCGCCGGTCACAACGCTGGTCAATGGGGTCCTCAATTCGTGATTGATCATGAGGACGAACTCGGCGCGGATCCGGTTCTTCTCCTCTGCCAGCGTCAACGCTGCTTCGGCGTTGTGCCGCGCCACTTCCAGCTCGGCATTGTGGACTTGCAGTGATTCTGAGTTCTGGCGTAGGAACTCGGCTTCCAGAGCCATCTCCCGATAGCGCTGCACCGAGTGATAGCGGCCGATCAGCACTGCCATGGCGGCTATGGCGAACAGCATTGCGACAGCTGCCAGTTGGACGGTCGTGGCCTGTATGCCGAGCGCTCCGGCACGCCTCGCCAGCAATTCTGAGATGTCGTAGAAGAGGAGGAGCGAAGGCCGGCCTTCTTCGCCTGGCAACAGCGCCAGGTAGAGAGCATCGCCCGATCGCCACTCGTGGACCCCGTCGATTCTCAGGTCCTGATCGATGGGTGCGGCCACTGCGGCAAATCTCCCCGACTCGAGGCCATAGGCCAGCACCGGGTTGTCCACCTTCGTCCCGACCAGTGGGTCGGATGTGGCCGTGGTGATGGTGCCGGTCGAGTCGACCAGCGCCACTCCTTCAATCCCGAGTTCGTTCCTCAGGTGGCGAACCGCCTCTTCGGGCTTGACTCCCGAATCCACGGCTTCGTTGATCTGTGCCGACCCGAGTTGAGCGTCAGCGAGAAAGAGTTGGCCCTCGCCGATGGGCCGGCCGGCATCGTGCTGATGCACCAC
>DATDJH010000258.1:0-2679 GCA_036520635.1 Acidimicrobiia bacterium | reverse complement strand
TGATCCACTGCTGCTGATCGCTGACGAGCCGACCACGGCGCTCGACCTCATGGTGCAGGCCCAGGTTCTGGCGCTTCTGGACGATCTCAAGAAAGAGCGCGACCTCACTCTGCTTTTCATCACGCATGATCTGTCGGTGCTCACTTATGCCTGCGATGAGTTGGCAGTCATGTACGCAGGGCGGATCGTCGAGAAGGGCCCGAGCTTTGAGGTCTTCGCCGAGGCCTCCCACCCTTACACCAGGGCGCTCGCGGCTGCGTTTCCGACCATCGGGGATCAGAGCTCGAGGATGACGCCGTCGGGTCTCGGAGGCGACCCCCCCACCCCGGGGAATCTCCCTGAAGGTTGTCCGTTCCACCCTCGATGTCCACTGGCTCAGGACGCCTGTCGTGTCGAGGAGCCTGCTTTGCGTGTAACTGGGGAGGGCAGGAGCGCCGCATGCATCCTGGTGTGACCCCTCTCGTCGAGGTCGAGGACCTTCATGTGAACTTTGGGCCGGCGCGGGCCGTAGACGGAGCGTCTCTCCAGGTCGGGCCCGGAGAAGTCGTTGCCCTGGTCGGGGAGTCGGGCTCAGGCAAGACGACTCTGATCCGGGCGATTCAAGGATTGCAGACCCCAACTTCGGGCAGCATCAAGGTCGAAGGCAAGCCGATCGACGCCAAGACCAAGAAGGCAGTTCAGACCATCTTTCAGAACCCGGCAGTGCAGATGGTGTTCCAGGATCCGACAGGTGCCCTCAATCCGCGTCAGACCCTGTATGAGATCGTCGCCGAGGGCCTCCGCATTCACGGCCAACAAGGAGGCGAGGAGGCGAAGGTGGCCCAGGCGCTCTCCCGGGCCGGCCTCCGGCCGCCCGAGCGCTTCTTTCAGATGTACCCACATGAGATATCGGGAGGCCAGCGCCAACGCGTCGTCATCGCAGGGGCCATGGTCATGGAGCCGCGCTTGCTCCTGGCCGACGAGCCGGTAGCCAGCCTCGACGCCTCGATCCGGGGCGAGATCCTGGCATTGATGCGACATCTGGTCGACGACACCGATCTGGCGATCCTCGTCGTGACCCACGACCTCGGTCTCGCATGGAACATCGCCGATCGGGTGGCTGTCATGTACCTGGGTCGGATCGTCGAGACTGGCCTCACCGAGGACATCCTCGGTGATCCCAAACATCCCTACACCCGCGCTCTGCTCTCGGTGGTACCCGAAACCAAGGAGATGGAGCAACAGATTCTGATTGGTGAGATCCCGGACGCGACCCGCATCCCGTCGGGCTGTCGATTCCATCCCCGATGCCCGCTACTCCAATCCGGGACCCTTGCCCCCGAGGTGGCTGGTAGATGCACGACGGATGATCCGGGGCCGGTGGCAGTGGGTGCGGTGGCCGCCGCCGCCTGCTGGGCAGTTGTTTCTCCCCCCAGGAGCGGAGCGACGTTGGGGGGAGTACCGGCGTAGCCGGGGAGGGGGGCTCGCCGGCGCGACAGCTGGATCTTCTCGGCCGGCGCGAGGAGTCGGCCGGTAGAGAGTCAGGCCAACGGAAGAGCCAGCTTGAACACCGACTCCCCGTCGTATTCGTAAGTCAGATCGCCATCCATCACCCGGGCCAAACTCCTTGCCACCGCCAGCCCGAGGCCAACCGAGTTCGGGGTGTGTCCTCCATTGTCGGAGTGATCGAAAGGCTCGAACATGGTTTCCGCCCTGGAAGGGGGTATCGGCCCGCCGGAGTCGCGGACCTCGATGATTCCCGATCCGGCCGACGTGCTGACCACCACCCTGATCTGCGACCCTCCATAACGGATGGCGTTGGTGATGAGATTGCGCACGATCTGAGTGAGACGAGTCGGATCGGTCAACACACTCACATCGCCTTCCCAGCTGATCTCGCGTGAGACACCCCGACCCAGTGTCTCGGCCAGGTCGGCGAGGTGAGCGGTCACGTCGACACGGCTTAGGAAGATGTTCATCGTCCCCGCTTCGAGCCTGGTGACCGTCAACAAGTCATCGACGATGCTTGAGATGTCTGCCGACTGACTCGCTATCAGCCTGACCAGGGAGCGCGCTTCGGCGGGTTCGAATCCGTCCCAGGACTCGGCCAGTTCAGTTGCAAAGCCGAGCACGGCTGAGAGGGGGGTCCTCAGCTCGTGACTGATGCTTGCGAGGAAGTCCCTTTTCTCGTTGTCGAGCGCCTCCAGTTCGGATACCCGGACCTGGGCGAGCTCCGCTTCCCGTCGGGCCCGCTCCACCTGGAAGCGAGTTGCGGTGAGTCGGGCTCGCTTCTCGGCTTCGTCGTTGTGCAGGGCGCCGTCGAGACGGTGGAACTCTCGATATGAAGCCAGGGCCCCAGCATGATCACCAAGAGCCTCGAGAAGGTCTGCTCTCAGGGCGGTGGCCTTGGCCACTGCCCGCTTCATGTCGATCTTCTCGCTCTTAGCGACCACCTGGTCGAGGACGGAGCTTGCCTCGTCCAAACGACAGGCCTCGATCAGCCATCCGGCGCGGTCGAGCGCGATATCAATGGAGAGCTGGTCGAGGCCGGCTCCGACGGCGGCGGCCTCAGCTTCAGCGGAGATGACCAAGGCGTCGTCCCGGTGACCGGCTGCAGCTTGCACCTGGGCCATCAGCGTCTTGCCATAGGCGAGCGTGTGGCGGCCGTCCTCCCCCAACTCGTCTCCCCTCTGGACGATC
>DATDJH010000257.1:0-5073 GCA_036520635.1 Acidimicrobiia bacterium | reverse complement strand
CGTGGTCATCAACAAGGTCGACCGCCCCGATGCCCGGCCTGACGAGGTCGCCGACGAGGTGTATCAACTCTTCTTCGACCTCGACGCCCAGGACCATCACATCGACTTTCCGATCGTGTCCACCATTGCCCGGAGCGGACGAGCCGTGGCTGGCATCGGAGTGCCATCGGAGAGCGCCGACCTTGCCCCACTGCTCGACGCAATCGTGGCGACCATTCCACCACCAGGTGGCGACCCGTCGGCACCACTCCAAGCATTGGTGACCAACCTCGACGCCTCGGACTACCTGGGCCGACTCGCCATCGGGCGAGTAGTGGAAGGAACTCTGTCCAAAGGGGCGCAAGTCGCCCTCTGTCACGCCAACGAAGAGGAGCCGCCGATCAGGAGACGCCTGACGACTCTGCTCCGCTTCACCGGACTTGGCCGCTCCGAAGTCGATGAGTGTCTGGCCGGCGATCTGTTCGTGATCGCCGGGTTTCCTGAAGTGGAGATCGGCGACACGCTGGCAAGCCCGGAAAACCCCCTTCCGCTGCCCCGACTCCATGTCGATGAGCCCGTCCTGAAAATGACCTTCGGTGTCAACACCTCGCCTCTTTCTGGCAAGGAGGGAACGTTGCTCACCTCCCGCCAGATCCAGGACCGGCTCAAGAGGGAGGTTCTCGGAAATGTTTCGATCCGACTCGGACCGACGTCATCGCCTGAGATCGTCGAAGTGGCGGGTCGGGGAGAGTTGCAACTCGCCGTGCTCATCGAGTCGATGCGCAGAGAGGGCTTCGAGCTCCAGGTGAGTAGACCGGAGGTCGTGGTTCGGATGATCGACAGCAGCCCCCACGAGCCGGTGGAGCGAGCCGTGGTCGATGTCCCCGACGAGTACGTGGGGGCGGTCACACAGGCCGCAGCACCCCGGAAGGGAACCATCCGCGAGTTGCAGCCCGGGGATCCCGGGCGCACCGTCATCACCTTCACCGCTCCGGCCCGCGGGCTCCTCGGCTTCCGGTCGCTCCTGATGACGACCACCCGCGGCACCGCCCTGATCCATCAACATCATGAAGGATGGATGCCATGGGTTGGCGAGCTCCCCCACAGGATCGGAGGCGCCATGGTTTCCGATCGCAAGGGGACCAGCACCGGATTCGCCCTCGACAACCTGCAGAAGCGTGGCGAATTGTTCATCGGGGCCGGTGAGGAGACCTACGAAGGCATGATCATCGGCGAGGCGTCGCGACCCGATGAGATGGTGGTCAACGCGGCCCGGCCAAAACAACTCACCAATATCCGAACCCATGCTTCCGACGAGGCGATCAATCTCCGGCCACCCCGTGAGATGACGCTGGAGACCGCCATCGAATGGATCGCCGACGATGAGCTGGTCGAAGTCACTCCGTCCTCGATCCGGGTCCGCAAGCGGTTCCTCAGCGAGCCCGAGAGAAGACGGCTCGGCAAGAAGTCGGTCTCAACCGTTTCCGGGTAGCCCCGTCCCCGCTATCGGCGGTACTCCCTTCACCGCTCACTTTGTTCGCTGGGAGAGAATGGGTCTTGCCTTGTGGAAAAACCAGGGTGGAATGTAGGTCGTCGGTGGTGCTCCCCGCTATTGACAACCAGCCGGTTCCCAATGTGACCCCCGGGATCGGCGAAAACAGCACGAGGAGCAGCACTTGTCACGTTCCAGACTCGGCCTGCTTTTGGTCTTCGCCATGCTGAGCACCTTGATCCCGATTGGTATCGCCCCTGCGGCGGCCACCACGGGTGACTTGGTCATTTCCGGGGTCATCCAAGGACCCCGAGCTGGCGGTAACCCGAAGGCCGTTGAATTCCTAGTCGTAAACGACATCCCCAACCTGGGTGTATACGGGTTTGGGTCGGCCAACAATGGCGGCGGCACCGACGGTCAGGAATTCACATTCCCCAGCGGCCCCGCCTCCGCAGGAGACTTCATCTACGTCTCACTCGAGGGCACCCAGTTCGCCAGCTTCTTCGGATTCGCCCCGGACTTCATGACCACGGCAATAAATGTGAACGGTGACGACGCCATCGAGCTGTTCCAGAACGGAGTGGTCGTCGATGTCTTCGGCGTGATAAATGTCGACGGAACCGGGCAACCGTGGGAGTACACCAACGGATGGGCCTATCGGAAGCTGGGCACCGGAGCGGACGGATCCACCTTTGACCTGTCCAGCTGGAACTTCAGCGGGGTCAACGCACTGGTGGGAACAACTCTGACCAACGCCACAGCAACGAGTCCCTTCCCGAGGGGCTCATACGTCGCAACTGCACCCACCACGACGACAACCAGTACCTCGACCACGAGCACCACAAGCACTTCGACGACAACCACAACGACCTCGACCACCTCGACTACGTCGACGACCACCACGACCACCCTGTACGTGCCACCCCCAACCCTGCCAACGTTGCCGCCGAGTCCCGGTAAGGATGTCAAAGCCCCGAAGGTCCACGCCGACTTCGACCGCTTCTGGACCGATCATGGTCGTGGCTGGTTCAAGGTCGACTTCTCCTGCTGGGATCGGGTCGACAGGCGTCCCTCATGTCTCGGGTCGATCAACGGGATCGAGGTGCGCGACGGTCAGAAGGTGTATCTGGTCAAGACCGATGGGCTTGCCTCGAGTTATCGGGCCCACGGCGTCCTCTTCATCAAGGCTCCCGCCTTCTTGTTGACGGTGACCGGAACCGACCGGTCAGGCAACAGCGCCAGCGCCACCGCCGAGCCCTGGTTCAAGTACCGCTACCAGCACCGTCATTGGTGTTGACAGGTTGTGCACTCAGGCCTCTGGCGCCACGTTGTAATTGATGCTCTCCGGGATGAGACGGCCCTCGATATAGGGCAGAGGGCCGTCTGCCAAATGCCAGACCGCTGACATCGGTCCCGGAACCGGGCGCCCCGACCCGCTGAGCCAGACCGGAGTCGGAGTCGTCCATTTCGCACGCACCAAACCTCCGGGCAGGTCGGCGAAGCGGTCGGTGGTGCTGAAGTCGGTCGGTGCACCTCGCTCGTCAACGAAGACCCGAGCCGTTACATGTCGGCCCGAGTCGGCGAGCGTTACCTCGAAACTCTCGTCATCGACTTCGGCCCAGGTCGTGTTTGGCCCGAGAAGGAACGAGGGGGCAAGGAGAATCGCGTCATTGAGGTAGGTGGTTAGCTCCCCGATGTCGAACTCAGGGCCCTGCCCTTCTGCCACCGTGAACAGACCGACCAGCTTGCCGAGCATCTGCCCGTGGCCCTTCAAATAAGTGTCTTTGCCTGTCATCGGAAGCACACTGGCGAACCTGATCCGCATCGTGTACACCCGACCGACTTCGAGGGCGGTGTTGTACTGCCAGGCCTCTGCCGGCAACCAGTCGGCATGGGGTCGAAGCCGAAAACGTCCGACAAAGCGGGCTCGAAGCGACCAGTCTCTCGGTCTGCCGGGGACACCCATGAACTCCATATAGCGCCGCGCCGTCGCCGGCAAGCTGGCGAGATCGTCCTCGCCGACCGGCTCCTGGGGACCGGGACCGCTGGGCAGCCCGGCGTCTGCGACATCCTTTAGGAATCGCCGGTAGAGGCTGCGGTTCGGCTTCGGAGTGGCGACCCGGGCCCGGGCACCAGGCCCACCCAGGTCACGGCTATAGACCACTACTCACACCCGGCTCACCAAGCCACGTCACAAAGCTCCTTTCGAGTGACGACAGTCTGGCAGCGCCAACGGCCTCCGGCTGAGAGCCGGTTGCTTCGATCAGGCGTCGATCACGCCACCCACGAACAGGACACCCACTGCTATGAGGACCGAGAGCAGCGCCAAACCAGCAATGCCCCAAACGATGAGCCGCACCACCCTCTCCGCTTGCTCGGCGCCCTCTGAACGAGGCGGCGCACCAGATCCGGCTTCCCACCTTCTGTTCCGTCTGACCAGGGACGAATGGAAAAGGCCGATCACCGGAAGGGCGACGATGGTCGCGATATGCCCGAGACCCATCATCACCATGAATATCGCCATCGAGCCGGTCCACAACCACCCATCCTCGCCGAGGAGCACTTCTTGATCCCAGAGCTGGGGATACGCCTCCAACAGGATCTGCCCGAACAGGAACAGATAGAAGGCGATGTCCAACAGCTTGAGGAATCGCTTTCCAGTTGGCGGGTCGAGACGGAACACGTCGGCGATGAGTGGCAGGCCTAGACGTCGCAGGTTGGGGCCAAGAACCAGGATCAGTGCGACCTTGGCGAGGGTGACAATCAGCTCGAGCACCCAACCAGGGGCGATCAATTCTCCAAGGGCGGAGTGCGAGATCGTCGCCCGAAGCAAGAGACTTGCTGCCACGGCCCCCGCCAGGGTGCCCGCGGCCACCCAAGTGATGCGGCGCCGGTGGCGTCGGTCCTCTTCGAGACTGCGCTCGACCCTGGCGAACAGGTCAGGGCTGGGCTCGAAGTCATCTGCCCGGTGCAATGTCTCGATCAATCTCTGCTCGAGAGTCATGACTCCTCCCCCAGAATCGAGGCGAGAGCGGCCATCCCCCGTTGGCAGTGGGTCTTCACCGAGTTGGGTGAGATCCGGAGCGTGGAAGCGATCTCCTTCTCCGAGAGATCCATGTAGAACCGCAGCACAAGGCAGTCACGCTGACGGGCCGAGAGCGACCGTAGGGCATCGAGAACCTGGGCCTCGCTCTCACTCCGGACGACCTGCTCCTCGGGCTGCTCGGGCGGGGCGATCTCGGTCAGGGCGTCTTGATGACGGAGGGAGAGCAGGCCCCGCCGATTGTGATCGCGCGCCAGGTTCAGAACTATGGAACGCAGATAGGCCGCCGCCTTGCCCGGATCGTCGATCCGGTGTGCCGAGTGGAAGAGACGGATGAACCCTTCCTGAACCAAGTCCTCAGCGGCGGTGCGGTCGTCGGTGAAGAGTCGAGCGAGGCGTACCAGGGAGGGAGCCTCCTGTTTGTAGAGGCTTTCCATGACGGCGCGCCGGTCCAGCGTCTCCGCGGTCCAGATCACCGTGTTGTCGAGAGCTTCAGCCCAGTACAAGGTCAGGTCACGGGTGGCGGAGTGTCCTCCTCGAGCTGCCGACCCAGACCGAG
>DATDJH010000256.1:0-3726 GCA_036520635.1 Acidimicrobiia bacterium | reverse complement strand
TCCGGTCGAGATCTCATTCGAGGCCGACGCCCAAGGCATCTTCGAAGTCGAGCTCGAAGGCAGTGAACTCAAGCTGTTCGAGATCCAAGTCACCCCCTGATGAGACGTCGCGCCGGCGTCGTCGGCGGGGCTCTGCTCCTGGTTCTTCTCACCCCGGGGACGGCCCTGGCCCATGGCATTGGGGGTCGTCTCGACCTGCCGGTTCCCGTCACCTATTTCATCGCGGCCGCAGGTGTCGTCATCGTGATCAGCTTTGTGGCCCTGGCATTGCTCTGGCCCGAGCCCAGGCTTCAAGGAGGCCCCCGCCAGGAACCAGGACGGCTCACAGTTCCTCGACGGGGGTTGCTCCCGGTGTTGGGTGTCATCGGCTTGCTACTGGTTATCGGGCAGCTGGTGGTAGCCGCCCTTAGCCTGACAACCGATCCCACCCGCCCCTCGATTGCTCCGGTGCTGATCTGGGTCGTCTTCTGGCTGATCATTCCCTTCACCGGAGCGCTGATCGGTGATTGGTACTCCGATCTCAACCCGTGGCGCACCATCGGGCGAACCTTCAAGATCGGGCGCGCCGAGCGGCTGTGGCTGCGCGATGCCGTTGGCGTTCTCCCTGCCGCCGCACTCCTGTTGTCGTTCACCTGGCTGGAGTTGGTCAACCATGAGTCGGGATCGGCGACGGCCCTCGGCTGGGCGGCGCTGGCCTACACCGTGGTCATGTTGGGGACGATGGCTTATGCGGGGTTAGAGACCGGGCTGACTGTGTTTGACGCCTTCACTCCTTACAACAGGCTGATTTCCTCGATCTCACCTCTGGGTCGCCGTGCGGACGGAAAACTCGTCTGGCGTGGCTGGCTGCGGGCGTTGACTGTCCTCCCTGAATGGCGTGGCCTTGCTCTGCTGGTCTGCGTTGCGATCGGCACCGTGACCTATGACGGAGCTTCCGGCACCTCCTGGTTCAAGGCCGCGTTCGGGACCATGGCGGAATCGGTTCCGGGAGGGACCCTGCTCCTGCTGGCCTCGGTGGCGCTGATCGCAGTCGCCTACTGGCTGGCCTCTTGGGTCGCGGCCCGGATGGTGGGTGGGGATTGGACCGCAAATCGGGTCTCGGCCCGATTCGCCCACACGTTGGTCCCGATCGCCCTCGCCTATGCGGTGGCTCACTACATGACGCTGATCATCTTTGAAGGCCAACAATTGATCGCAGCCGTGTCTGATCCGTTCGCCCTCGGCTGGGACTTGTTTGGAACCGCCGATCGCAAGATCGACTTCTTCATTACTACGAGCGAGCCGATCTGGTACCTGCAGCTCGCAGTCATCGTGACCGGGCATGTGACGGGCGTAGTTCTCGCCCACGATCGCGCTCTTGGAGACTTCGGACCGGACGCGGTGCGTTCTCAATACGCGATGCTTCTCCTTATGGTGGCTCTCACCACACTCGGATTGTTGATCCTGGCCGGATGAGATTCATATTTGCCCACTATTGGGGGATCGATGAGGTTGGGATCTTCGTGATCCCGGCCCTGGCTGCTATCTGGTCGTTGCGATGGGCAGAGCGCCGGGCACGTCGCAACGCCGAGGAGAGAAAGCTGGCGGAAGAACCCCTTGAGGAGCCATCCGATGGCGACTGACCTCCCCGGCCCGCCGGCTTTTCCTGAGGTGGCCGTCTCGATTCCGCACGATCATCCCCGATCCAAGGTCGCCGCCTATGTCGCTCTGACCAAGCCACGGATCATCGAGTTGCTTCTAATCACCACGGTGCCGGCCATGGTCCTCGCTGCTGGCGAGTGGCCCGGAGCGTGGATCCTGGTCACCACACTGATCGGAGGCACACTCTCCGCGGGCGGCGCCAACGCCCTCAATTGCTATGTCGACCGGGACATCGACGAGTTGATGCGTCGAACCAAGGGCCGCCCACTGGCCCGGCACGAAGTCCCCCCGTCCAACGCCCTGGTGTTCGGCATCTGCCTTGGTGTTGCCGGCTTCTTCTGGCTCTGGGTGACGACCAACCTCCTCGCGGCGTCGATCTCCACTGCTGCTCTCCTTTTCTACGTCTTCGTATACACCATTGCGTTGAAACGCTCGACCACCCAGAACATCGTCATCGGAGGCGCGGCCGGGGCGGCACCGGTACTCGTTGGTTGGGCAGCGGTCACCGGTGAAATCGCGCTGCCGGCGTGGGTGCTCTTCTTCGTCGTCTTCTACTGGACGCCTCCCCACTTCTGGGCCCTCGCCATCCGTTACAAGGATGATTACGCCCGGGCTGGGGTCCCCATGCTCCCGGTGGTGGTAGGTGTCGAGGCCACGACCCGCAAGATGCTCCTCTACACCGCGCTCATGGTCGGGATCACACTGCTGTTGGTCCCGGTAGCCGGGATGAGTTGGATCTACCTGGTGGCAGCGATCGGGCTCGGCGCCTGGTTCCTCTGGGACTCATGGAGGGTCTATCTCCACCCCGAACAGGCGATGCGCCTGTTCACCACTTCCACGGTGTACCTGGCGGCTCTCTTTGCTTCGGTGATGCTCGACGTGCTGATCCGATGAGGCGACTGGCACTCATGGTGGCGGCCTTGGTGGTCACGGCGGCCTGCTCCTCGGAATCCGTGGCCCCGTTTGGCATTCTTGCCTCCTCGCAGCCAATCGGCATCGGAGAACAGCGGGTCATGGTTGGTCTCGTCGACCAGGACAGCGGCGAGTACCTGGCTTCTCCCGATAATCCGGCGACGGTCACCCTTCGCAACGAGGATGGCTCGCCTATAGAGACCTACCCCACCGAGTTCATGTGGACCGCGGAGGAGGTTCGTGGTCTCTACGTGGCCCGGATGGATATCCCCGAAGCCGGCACCTATCAGCTGACCCTGGATGCCGAAGGGTTCTCGACGGCGGGGCCGATGGGCCTGGTGGCCGTTGACGCTCCGGGTGTCATTCAGGCCGGCGACCCTGCTCCGGCTTCCGAAACCCGGGTCGCGGCCGACTTCCCGGATCTTTCGGTCATCAGCTCGGACCCCGAGCCCGACCCTGCCTTGTATCAGTTTTCGGTTGCCGACGCCGTGAATTCGGGTGTTCCCACGGTGATCGTCTTCGCCACGCCGGGATTCTGTGTGAGTGCCACCTGCGGGCCGCTCCTCGACCAGGTCAAGGGATTGCGAGAGAGCTACCCCAACGTCGACTTCATCCACGTCGAGATATATGAGGACCTGAAGGTGACCGATCAGAGTCAGCTGACGACGGTCCCGGCGGTCTCCGAATGGGGGCTGCCCTCTGAGCCGTGGGTCTTCGTTGTCGACGACTCCGGGATCGTGACCGCGAGCTTCGAAGGGGCCGCCCTCGACAGCGAGCTCAGCTCGGCGATCGATGGGGTGGCTGGCTGAACAGGGCCCCGCTCCTGTGGAAAAGAATTCTTCTGAATCGGCTTCAAGGGTATGGAATCTGTCCCTGGGGGTCGGTAGCGTAACGAACGTATGTTCGATGGGGAGAGGTTGACGGTCAACTTGGAGACAATGGCTCCGGGTCTCGAGGTGGCAGTCGCCCTCGACGGGATTGATCGGGACGAACTATCCGGTCACGACCGGGTTCTCGTCCTTCAAGCACGAGCCCGTCAGGTTGCCCATTACCAGGCCGCGTTCTATGCCGACGTCCAAAGTGTCTGGGATGCGGAACGAGAGGTCTGCGACGAGACGATGGCGGATCTCCGGGCGGAGGGTCTGAGCTGGTCCTCGGAGATCGATGAGATGG
>DATDJH010000255.1:0-12543 GCA_036520635.1 Acidimicrobiia bacterium | reverse complement strand
CCCTCGTCGACGATGGCGGCGATCTGGGCCCGCCAAGCCTCGTCGAGACGGGCTCGGGCCGCGGCGAGTGATGGATCGTGGCGCGACATCTCCCATGCCGCCGGCCAAAGGGTCCATCCGTCGGTGGCGCCACCAGTGCGTGCAGGCCGTGGGCAACTGGCGTCGATGAGGATTGCGAATTTCTCGACTGCCGATGAGGCGTTCTCCAAGGCCCCCTTCACCGACTCGTGGAACAACCGGTCCTGATAGACCAATGCCTCGGTGAGGAGAGCCGCCTTGGACGGGAAGTAGTAGAGAATCAATGCAGGACTGGCGCCGATGTTGTCGGCGATGTCAGCGATCCTCGTCTCGCAGAGTCCTCGCTCTGCGATTGCGGCGCTCGCAGCGGCGAGAATGTCCTGTCGCCGACTCTCGGTGAGGGAAGGTCTCGGGCTCACGAAGGGGATATTGGCACAATGAGGAAAGTGCCGTTGCCACGATTCATCACCCATCGGTACGCTGAATCGCCGTTCAGGATGTGTCACCCATGAACTCTTTAGATCCGATGCTTCTTGCCCGTTCGGTTGCGGTGGTTGGTGCCAGCGAACGTCCAGGGTCAGTGGGCGATCAGGTGGTCCGACAGTTGATCTCCGGCGGATTCGCAGGTCCGGTCCACTTGGTGAACCCCAACTACCAGAAGCTGCACGGGCTCAGGTGTGTCCCCGACCTCGAGAGTATTGGCGAAGCAGTCGACCTCGTGGTCCTGGCGGTGGCAAATGCTCATCTCGAAGATGGTCTGAGGCAGGCGGTCAAGGTCGGGGCCAGGTCGGCAGCGATCTTTGCAAGCTGCCATGGCGAAGCCTCCGATGGCACCCCATTGCGGTCCCGGCTCAATCAGATCGCTGAGGACGCAGCCTTGCCGATCTGTGGTGGCAACGGGATGGGTTTTCTCAACATCGAGGAGGGTCTTCGGGTTTGCGGGTTCTATCAGCCTGCCGCTCTGGTGCCGGGCGGGGTGACCTTTCTCAGTCATTCGGGATCCTTGTTCTCCGCGCTCCTGCATAACCGACGGGGTATCCGCTTCAACCTCGTCGTCTCAACAGGTCTCGAGATCAACACTTCGATGGATCGCTTTCTGACCTGGGCCCTGGAGCGTGAAAGCACGCGGGTAGTGGCGCTGTTCCTGGAGACGATTCGGGATCCGGCCGGGTTCAGGGCATCTTTGGAGGCGGCGGCCGCGGTCGACATCCCGGTGGTAGCGCTCAAGGTGGGTGTCAGCGCCACGGGGCAAAAGGCGGTGGCTACCCACAGCGAGGCCCTCGCCGGTGACGATGCCGTGTACGAGGCTCTCTTCGACGCCTGCGGTGTTCATCGGGTGGCGAGCATGGACGAGATGGCCGACACCCTCGAGTTGCTATCCACCGGGCGACGGGCAACCGCATTCGGGCTGGGAGCAGTCCACGATTCTGGTGGGGAGCGAGCGATGTTGATCGACACCGCCGATCGGGTAGGGGTGCCATTGCCCCAACTCACACAAACCTCGCGTGATCGGATAGCGGCGGTTCTCGATCCGGGGCTGGAGCCGGCCAACCCGGTCGACGCCTGGGGCACCGGTCGCGACGCCGAGGACGTTTTCGGCGTGTGTCTCGAGGCACTCGCCGACGATCCCGGAATCGGCGCCGTCGCCTTTTGCGTCGACCTGACGCCCGAGGAGCAGGAGGACGGTGCCTATTCACATTCAGCGATCGAAGTCGCCGGGAAGACCACGAAGCCGGTCATGGTCCTCGGCAACCTGACCTCGACCCTCGATCCCTACCAAACCGGTTTGTTGCGTGAAGCAGGTGTCCCGGTCCTTGAAGGCACCGTCACCGGATTGCAGGCAGTGCGTCACCTTCTCGAGCGTCATAGGAAGAGTTCGATGTCCGCCCTCGCACCCCGATTGACTCCTGCGGGCGACCCATCGTCGGGTGTTGATGGCCAACTCGCCGCCTTCGAGGTGTTGGCCGCCTACGGCATTCCGATCCCAGCGCTTCGGTCGGTGACCTCTGAGGCCGAAGCCTTGGCAGGGGCCGCTGACATCGGATACCCCGTCGTGCTCAAGACGGCGGCCGCTGTCGACCACAAGACTGAATCGCAAGGGGTCGTCCTCGGGATCGGAGACGAAGACTCTCTGAAAGATGCCTACCGCGATATGTCTGAGGCCCTCGGCACCGAGGCCATCGTGTTCGGATCGGTTCCGTCCGGAGTCGAAATCGGAATGGGAATGGTCAACGATTCCCAGTTCGGTCCGGTGGTCATTCTGTCTGCGGGAGGAACTCTGATCGAGGTCATTGCGGATCGGGTCGCCATCCTTCCTCCGGTCGATTCGCCGCGGGCCCGGGATGCCCTCGACCGTCTCGCGATCCGGCGGCTGTTCGACAGGGTCCGCGGTGGCCCACCAATGAACATCGATGCTCTAGCTGAAGTGGTGATCCGCTTCTCCGAGTTGGCGATCGACTCGGCAGGAACTGTGGCGGCCATTGACGTCAACCCGGTGATCGTCGGGCCTGAGAGAGCGGTGGCCGTGGACGCCCTTTTCAAAGGCAACGCATGACTGATCTGGTGCTCACTGAGGATCGGGGACCGGTTCGTGTCCTGACGATGAACCGGCCAGAGAAGCTGAACGCACTGTCGAGTGCGCTCGTCGAGTCGTTGTCGGTGGCGTTGGCGGAGGCAGCGGACAGTGAGCCGACTCGGGTGGTGATCCTTGCCGGTGCCGGACGCTCCTTCTGCGCCGGTTACGACCTTTCCGAAGCAGGGGGCGAGACCGACATCGAGGTCGGCCTGGGCCGAAGTCTCGATCGCCTTCTCGAGCTGTTCGACCATCCCAAGCCAATCATCGCCCAGATCCAGGGGCACTGCCTGGCGGGTGGGTGCGATCTGATGATGATGTGCGATCTCGCAGTCGCCGCGGACGATGCCGTCTTCGGGCAGCCCGAGATCCGGTTCGGGGCGGGTGTGGTTGCCTATGTGATGCCATGGCTGGTCGGCGCACGACGGGCAAAGGAGCTGTTGTTCACCGGAATCGACAAGCTTCCCGCCGACGAGGCAGAGCGGATTGGGTTGGTGAACAAGGTCGTCCCGAGAGATCAGCTGGAGGACGAGACGATGCGACTTGCTGAAGCCCTTGCTGTAGTCGACCCATTCGCCATGCAAATGACCAAACGGGCCATCAACTGGGCTTGGGAATCCGCGGGATTTAGGGACGCGCTCCGTGGTGGCCTCGAATTGGGTGCGATGATCGAGACGACGCGAGTGCCGGAGCGGGAAGAATTCGAGAGGATCGCTGCCGAGAGGGGCTTGGCTGAAGCGATTCGATGGCGAGACGAGAGGTTTGAGAGTTGAGGCGTTACGTGTTGACCCTGAGCTGTCCTGACCGTTCCGGGATCGTCAACGCCGTCACCGGTGCTCTCCTCGAGATCGAGGCCAACATTCTCGAGAGCGCTCAATTCGGCGACGTCGACAGCAGCACATTCGCCTTGCGTATTGTTTTCGAAACCGAGCAGGAAGACCCGACGGTCGTCGAAGCCCCTCTGGCAAAGGTCTCCAACGAGCTATCCGGGGCGCTCAAGTTGAGGGCTATCGACGCCAGACCCCGGGCCCTCGTCATGGTCTCGAAATACGACCATTGCCTGCTCGACCTCCTCCATCGCCACCGACATGGAGAACTGGAGATCGAGATCCCGATCATCGTGTCCAATCACACAGATTGTGCCGAGCTGGCCAGTCACTACGGGATCCCATACGTGCATATCCCGGTCACGGAGGAGACCAAGACCGATGCCGAGAGTCGATTGATGACGCTCATCGAGGAGCACTCGATCGACTTCGTGGTCCTCGCCCGATACATGCAGATCCTGTCACCGGAGACGTGCAAGGCCCTGGAGGGGCGAGCCATCAACATCCACCATTCTTTCCTGCCCGGTTTCAAGGGATCACGCCCTTATCACCAGGCTCATCAGCGAGGCGTCAAGCTCATCGGGGCCACCGCCCACTACGTGACCGTCGACCTCGACGAAGGGCCGATCATCGAACAGGATGTGGCGAGAGTCACCCACGCTCACACGGCGGAGGACTTGGTCTCGATAGGCCGCGACGTCGAGCGGATGGTCCTCGCCCGTGCCGTCCGCTATCACGCCGAGGAGCGGGTGATCTTGATCGGGTCGAAGACCGTCGTTTTTGCCTGAGTAGCCCTGCCCCGAGCCTCAGCTCTCTTCGGCCCGTTGGGCGAACCGCTGGGCGAAGATGATCGGTATGAAGGTGATGAGGATCACGAAAACCGCCACCACGTTGGTGACCGGGCGGTTTCGGGGCCGTACCAGAGACGAAAAAATCCAGATCGGAAGCGTCTGCTGATTCCCGGCAGTGAACGTGGTGACGATGATCTCGTCGAAGGAGAGAGCGAAGGCGAGCATCCCTCCCACGACCATGGCGGGGGCGAGTTGGGGCAGGAGTACATGACGGAAGGTCTGCCAGCCTCGCGCCCCAAGGTCCATTGACGCTTCGAGGATGTTGGGCGAGGTCCGCCGCATTCGGGCGATGACGTTGTTGAACGCCACCGCAACACAGAACGTGGCGTGCCCGATCACCAGAGTCCAGAACGAGAACGAGAAGTTCCCGAGGTTGATGGCCGAGCGAAGAGCGATCCCCGTGATGATCCCGGGGAGGGCGATGGGAAGGATGATGAACAGGCTCAGTGTGTTCTTGCCGAAGAAGTTGGTCCGCCATACCGCGGCGGCGGCGAGAGTCCCCACTACCAGGGCCACCAATGTCGAGATCGCGGCCACCCGCAGCGAAAGGCCCAAGGCTGCCCTGATGTCCGAGTTCTGCCAGGCCACGCCGAACCATTCAGTTGTGAACCCCGGAGGAGGAAAGCGGAAGCTGGCCGACTCGGTAGTGAAGGCATACAGGAACACGAACAGGATCGGGATGTGGAGAAAGGCGAGTGTGAACCCCGCTGCCAGCTTCAGCCCGAGGCTTGCCTTCGTTCTCATAGCGCCTCGAAAGCGCCGAAACGACGGGCAACTGTCAGGTAAACCGCCATCACCGCGATAGGTATGAAGGAGAAGGCCGCGGCGAGGGGGAGGTTGCCGGCCACACCCTGATAGGAGTAGATGGCGAGACCGATGAATGGGCTGGAATCCCCAATGATGGTGGGGATGATGTAGTCGCCCAGGGTCAGGGAGAAGGTGAAGATCGACCCGGCGGCCACGCCTGGGATGGCCATCGGCCACGTCACCTTGCGGAACGTCGTTCGCGGTTGGGCACCAAGGTCAGCAGATGCCTCGAGCAAGGACCCGGGCACTCGTTCCAGGGAGGCGTGGATGGGGAGGATCATGTAGGGCAGCCAGATGTAGACGAAGACCACGAACTGCCCGAGGAGAGAAATCGAGAGTGAAGGTCCGCCGATCACGGGGGTGTCGAGCAGGAACTCGAGGGCGCGTCCCAGGCCCAACCTCTCGACGAACCAATTGATGATCCCATCGGCGGCCAGGATCAGCTTCCAGGAGTAGACCCGGACCAGATATGAGGACCAGAGCGGCACCAGCACCGCCAAGACGAGGACGGCTTTGACCTGTTTCCGGGCGTACCTCGCCATGAAATAGGCGAGTGGGAAGGCGATGACCACCGACGCCACGGTGACCGCGGCAGCCATGCCCACGGTCCTCACCATCACGGCGACGTTCGCTTCGGTGAACAGCTGTCTCCACGAGTCGAGGGTCAGGCTGTCCCCGATCGCCCCGCTGAATGTGTCCAGGGCGTAGAAGCTCTGGACGAGGAGGGCGCCAAGACTCCCGCCGTATACCCCCACCATCCAGATCAGCGGAAGGGCAAGGAGCAAGAGGACCTTCAGCCAAGGTCGTCGGTGAAGCCCTCTCGCGATCCGATGAGTCAGCGGGGGTGGTTTGGTGTCCGTAGCCATTGTGGGTGCCCGGATGTGGGTGGCGCCCCGGCGCCACCCACATCAACGGGCCTATCGCTCAGCGACCGCCGATCACGGCCAGATAGTCGGTGACCCATCGGTAATAGGGAACACAGGTTCCAATGTCCGCGGTCCCGTTGCAGTCGTCGGTCGGGGTCTTCCAGAACTGGATCTCGTCGAATGACTCGCTTCCGTTGTTGGCGCAGCCGTCGGGGCCGAGCAACTCGTTCCCCTCACAGGCAGCGGGGACCGCCGGGACGGTGCCGAACCAGGCCGCCAGGTCGCCCTGAAGCTTGGGATTCAGCGAGTGCTCCATCCACATGTAGGAGCAGTTGGGGTGCGGAGCGTTCGAGCTCATCATCGTGGTGTCGGCCCATCCGGTTGCTCCCTCGACCGGGACCACCTTGTCGATCGGCTCACCGGCGAACTGCAACACGTTGGTCTGGAACGGCCAGGTAGATGAGGCGGCGACTCCTTCGTTGGTGAAGTCGTCGATCTGAATGAAGGCGTCGTGCCAGTACCTACCCACCAGCGTGCGCTGGACGCGCAAGAGATCGAGAGCAGCTTGGTATTGGTCTTCATTCAGCTGGTAGGGGTCCTCAATCCCGAGATCGGGCTGGGTGGCGCTCAGGTAGAGCGCTGCGTCCGCGATATAGATCGGGCCGTCGTAGGCCTGAACTCGCCCCTTGTTCGAGGCGCCATCGGGCAGAATCGTCTCCTCGAAGACAACGCTCCACGAATCCGGCGGGGTCTCCCCGAACACCTCGGTGTTGTAGCCGAGCACGTTGAATCCCTCGGCATATGGCGTCCCGTAGTGCTTGCCGTTGATGGTGTGCCATTCGGCGTCCTGGAGACGGGGGTCGATTGTGTCCCAGCTTTCGATGAGGTCGGGGTTGATCTCTTGAACCGCCCCGCCGGCGATAAGCCTGAGGCTCGAGTCCCCTGAAGCGGTAACCAGGTCGTATTCGCTGGACCCAGTCATCAGCGCCACCATTTCGTCCGAGGTGCCTGCGGTCTTGTTCTCGACCATGCAGCCGGTCTCGGCCTCGAACTCGGTGACCCAGTCGTATGCGGGGTCGGTTTCGCCCCGCTCGATGTAGCCGGCCCAGGAGACGATGACCACCTTGCCCTCACCGTCACCGATTTCGGTGGGAAGGTCCGCGCCTTCTTCGTCACCTGAATCGGTACAGGCAGTGGCAAGCACCGCCATCGCCGTGATCAGGAAAAGAAACTTCCTTGATCTCATTCGATTGTTTCCTCCTCTGAGGTGTTGTTTCCGGCTCCGGCAAGGGCCGGGGCCATTTCATCCGGCTCAGCCTCTCGAGGGGTTTCCTCGAGGGGCCGGCACGAATCCTTGGTCCATGTCAGCCGCACCGATCGGCCAATCTGGCGCTGGGCATCACTGTGATCGGCTGCCGTGTTCTGAGCAGCGACCTCGACCATGGAGCCGCCGACATCGACGCGATACCTGGTGTACATCCCGAGGTAGACAGCCTCGGAGATTGTCCCGTCAACGGCAGCCATTCCGTCAGGCACCGGGCTCGCCGGCTCGTCGATGCTGATCTTCTCGGGGCGGACGGTGAACGGGGAGGGTGACCCCATGATCCGTTCCGCCAACGGCCCCGACATGACATTCGAAGTCCCGACGAATCCGGCGACGAAGGCGTTGCGGGGGTTCTCGTAGACATCCGATGGAGTGCCCACCTGTTCGACGAGGCCGTGGTTGAAGACGGCGAGGCGGTCGCTCATGGTCAGGGCCTCCTCTTGGTCGTGGGTCACATAGATGAAGGTGATCCCCACCTCGCGCTGCAGGGTTTTCAATTCCAACTGCATCGCCTGACGCAGCTTGAGATCCAGGGCACCGAGCGGTTCGTCGAGGAGAAGTACGGAAGGCCGATTGATGAGGGCTCGGGCCAGCGCAACGCGTTGGCGCTGCCCGCCCGAGAGCTGACTCGGTTTGCGGTCAGCGAAGCCGTTGAGATGGACCATGGCCAGGGCCTTGCTAACCCGGTCCCCCTGATCGGGCTCTTTGCGAACCATCGGCCCGTAGCCGACGTTCTCGGCAACGGTCATATGGGGGAAGAGTGCGTAGTCCTGAAAGACGGTGTTCACGTCGCGGTCATAGGGCGGCACACCGGTCACGTCGTTGCCGTGGAGGGAAACGCGACCCGAGCTCGGGATTTCGAAGCCGGCGATCATGCGCAAGCAGGTTGTCTTTCCGCTTCCGGACGGGCCGAGCATCGAAAAGAATTCCCCGTCGGCTATGTCAAGGGTCACACCGTTGACCGCGGGAACCTCGCCGAACATCTTCGTTACTTTGTCGAGACTCACGGCCGCGGCCAATTAGATCCTGACCTCCCAATCGAGGCCGGAGCCTATCGGCACGTGAACAATCCTGTCGGGGGAGTAGGTTCGATGAGTTGGCTGACAAAGGAGCGATATGGCCAAATTCATCATCCTTGGCAACTACACGGCGCAGGGAATCGGAGCGATCAAGGACGCTCCCTCCCGGCTAGACGCTACGAGGGATCGCATGGCGGCATTTGGTGTGACCATCGAGGACTTCTTCCTGACCTTTGGTGAGTACGACATCGTGTCGGTGATCGATGCTCCGGATAGCGCGAGTGCGGCAAAGGCACTGATGACTCTCGGGATGGCAGGGAACGTGGGGACGGTAACGATGGCTGCCCTGACCGAGTCTGAATTCAGGAAGGCCGTATCCGAACTTCCGTGATCGGCACGAAAGATCTGGTTCCTCCTCCGGATGGAAAATGGGCCACCGCTCAGCGGTGGCCCATTTTCATCATCAGCCTGTAGGTCAGCTCGTGGTGTCGGCCACCGCGGTGGTGCCGTATCCCTCTTCCTCGGGGTGGCCGTGCTCGCCCATGGTCATTGCGAATTCCTCCTCAGGCGAGAGAACCAGCTTGTTTCGGCCGGACAGCCCGAAATAGAGGATCCCGAGCACGAACCAGATGGCGACTCCGTATACCCCAGGCAGGTAGGCATCGTTCAAGAAGAGCGCCGCCAACGAGACCAGAGCAATGACCGCCGCCAGTCCGGCTCCGAACACACCGACCGGGCTCCGGTATGGCCGCTCGATGTTCGGCATCTTGCTCCGCAATCTGATGAACGAGACCATCTGCATGAAGTAGGAGATGACCGCACCGAACACAGCCATGCTCAGCAGCGCCGCTCCGGCCGTGCCCGATGACTGACTGTCGAGGAGCCATACCAACCCATACCCGACTACCCCACCCAGTAGCAAGGCCACGTACGGCGTCTTCCGCTTGCCGTGGGTGATCGACATCCAGTGTGGGAAATACCCTGCTCTCGACAGCGAGAAGATGTTCCTCCCGTAGGCGTAGATGATGGTGTGGAAGCTGGCGATCAACCCGGTCAGTGCGAACAGACCAAGGATGGCGGCGTTGGTTTCGCTGCCGAGAACCACCCGGAACCCGTCGAGCAATGGCTCACCTGCGGTCCGGATCTCCTCAGCTCCGGTGACGCCGGTGTTGAGGAAGAGGACCCCCATCGCGGCGATCACCAGGGTCCACAATCCCCACATCGTGCCTCGGGGCACGTCACGCTTGGGATCCATCGATTCCTCAGCTGCCAGTGGTAATTCCTCGATGGCGAGGTAGAACCAGATGGCAAACGGTAGGGCGGCGAATATCCCCGCCGTGCCGAACGGCAGGAACGAGCTCTGGCCCGCGTCGGCCACGATGTTCGTCAGCCTCGAAGCGTCGAATTCGGGGATGGCGAATGCAAAGAACACCGCGAGGACTGCCAGGGAGATGATGCAGATCGCTACCGAGAATCGCATCGTGGCCTCGATCCCGAGGATGTTCAGCCCGACGAAGATCCCGTAGAAGATCAGCCACCACCAGCGCTGGGCTATGTCCACGTTGAACAACTCCAAGAACACCGGTTGGGCGTAGGCACCGGCGAACCAGACCACCACTGCTGGAGTCACCACGTATTCGATGTTCTCCGCCAGACCGGTGATGTATCCACCCCAGGGACCCATCGCCGACCGGGCGAAGGAGTAGGCGCCGCCGGTGTGGGGCATCGCTGGTGACATCTCAGCAATCGAGTAGCAAAGCCCGATGTACATCAACGTGATCACCAACGTGGCAATGAGAAGCCCGCCAAACCCGCCGACGTCCAGGCCGAAGTTCCAGCCGGAAAAGTCGCCGGAGATGACTGCGGCCACACCGAGCGCCCAGAGCATCCAAACTCCGGCGTGCCGTTTCAGGCCCCTCTGTTCGAAGTAGCCCTTATCGACGTCCCTGTAGGTGACCGAGCCGACCTTCTTTTCGGTCGACATTTGACGTACCTCCCTTTCGGATACCGGGTGAGACTAGGAATCGGACCTGTGCCGGTGACGGCTGGTTACCAGATTTTTCAACCCTGACTCAGGGGCGACGTTGGAGGCGCCGGCCTACGCTCTGCCATCAACCGAGATCCGAGGAGCAGAGACGGATGCCACGCCCGCCAGGCATGATCAGTATCGAAGAGTTGGAGGCAAGCGTCGGGTCAGGCGACATCGACACGGTCGTCGTTGCTTTTACCGACCATTACGGACGGGTTCACGGGAAGCGCTTCGACGCCAACCACTTCCTGGAGGAGATCTCAGATCACGGGACCCACGGTTGTGACTATCTCCTGACCGTTGACATGGAGATGGAGCCCATCCCCGGCTACACCTACGCCAACTGGGAATTGGGGTACGGGGACTTCCACATGGTCCCTGACCTGGCGACGCTGCGGACGGCGAGTTGGCTGGATCGCACTGCATTCGTCCTCTGTGATCTCGAGGACCCGCGCACCGACGATCTGGTCACAGTGGCGCCACGGACCATCTTGAGACGGCAGTTGGAAAAGGCTGCGGAGTCGGGTTTCACCGCCAAGGGGGCGTCGGAGCTCGAATACTTCCTCTACGAGGACTCGTATCGAGAGGCTGCGGAGAAGAAGTACCTCAACATGCGCCCCGCCGGCTGGTACATCGAGGACTACCACCTGCTCCAAGGCACCCGTGAGGAGTTCTACAACGGCCAGGTCCGTCGCCACCTGGCGGCTTCGGGGATCCCGGTCGAGAACTCGAAGGGTGAGTGGGGCCGCGGCCAACACGAGATGAACATCCGGTACGCCGACCTGCTGACGATGGCCGACCGGCACACAGTGATGAAGCAGGCGATGAAAGAGATCGCCGACGGCACCGGGGTTTCGATCACCTTCATGGCCAAGCCCGACATGACCGAGGCCGGCTCGTCGTGTCACCTCCACGTCAGCCTGTGGAACGACGATCAGAGCGCATTTCCCGGTGATCAGGTATTTGGGCCGGTACATGGCTCCGACACCTTCAAATACTTCCTCGGCGGCTGGATGTCACATGTCCCCGAGTTGATGGTGTTCTTTGCCCCGACCGTCAACTCCTACAAGCGATATCAAGACCTATCGTGGGCGCCGACCCGACTTGCCTGGAGCTACGACAACCGGACTGCGGGCTTCCGGGTTGTCGGTCACGACCAAAGCCTTCGTATCGAGTGTCGTATCCCTGGCGCCGACGCCAACCCATACCTCGCCTATTCGGCCGTTCTGGCTGCGGGGCTCGATGGGATTGCCAACAAGATCGAGCCGCCGAGCATTTTCGAAGGCGACGTCTACCAGGCTCAACAGCTGCCCCGGGTGCCCTACACATTGCGTGATGCCACCGACTTGTTTGAGTCGTCTGACTTCGTCAAGGAAGTGTTCGGCGCAGACGTTCAGGCTCATTACAGCCACTTCTTCCGCACCGAGCAGAAGGCGTTCGACAACTCGGTCACCGATTGGGAGCGTTGGCGATACTTCGAGCGGATATGAGCGGTCGTCTGCAAGGCAAGGTTGCCCTGATCACCGGTGCGGGCTCAGGCATCGGCCGCGAGACATCGCTCCTATTCGGCTCCGAAGGTGCCTCGGTTCTCGCGGTCGACCTCAACGAGGAAGCCGTGGCCGAGACGGTGAGTCTGGTTCAGGCCGCCGGGGGAGAGATATCGGCGCAAAAGGCAGACGTGTCGTCGGCCGAGGACAGCGAGGCCATGGTCGCGGCCGCCGAGGATCGGTACGGGCATCTCGACGTCATGTTCAACAACGCCGGGATCATGCACTCCGCCGATGACGATGCGGTGTCCACCGAGGAGAAGATCTGGGACCTCACGATGGATATCAACGCCAAAGGGGTCTTCCTCGGCTGCAAGTACGGGATTCCCGCCCTGCGCAGGGCAGGAGGTGGGTCGATCATCAACACGGCCTCCTTTGTTGCGCTACTGGGAGCCGCAACGCCTCAGGTGGCCTACACCGCTTCTAAGGGTGCGGTTCTTGCAATGACCAGAGAGCTAGCTGTGGTGCACGCAAGGGAGAACATCCGGGTGAACGCCCTATGTCCCGGCCCGCTGCGGACCGAGTTGCTCATGAAATTCCTGGACACCGACGAGAAGAAGCAGCGCCGGCTGGTCCACATCCCGATGGGTCGGTTCGGCGAGGCAGCGGAGATGGCGAAAGCCGCGCTTTGGCTGGCCAGCGACGATTCCTCCTATGTGACAGGCACCGAATTCGTGGTCGAT
>DATDJH010000254.1:0-2272 GCA_036520635.1 Acidimicrobiia bacterium | reverse complement strand
ACCAGGGCGAGGAGGACGATCCAGACCCAGCTCGCCTCGATCATCTCGACGGCGAGACTGAACCGAGCCTGGAAATCAACACCGGTAATGGGAGATATCGCCATCACCTGTCCGAAGAGATTGCCGTCGAAGTCGGCCTGGAGGCCACGCGTCGACTGGCGGATACCACTTCCCTCCGGAGGATCCCCAGGGCCAGGAGGCTGCTGGTCGTCGACGCCGCCGATCGCGATCACTGCGGATCCGTTGTCTCCCGAAGTCGTGGTGGTGTCAGCCACCGTGGTGCTCGTAGACGAGCCCGAATCAGCGCTGGTCGTATCACTCGTCGCCCGAGTTGTGGTCGTGGAACGTTCCGTGGTGGTCGTGGTCGACGAGTTCGCCCTCGTGGTGGAGGTGGTCGCTTGCCCGCCATCCCCCTCGGTGGTGGTGGTCGTGCTGGGAGCTGTGGTTGTGGTCGTGTCCTCGATCAGCTCACCGGAGATCTCGACATTGTCGATAAAGACGTCGCTGGTGGTGACTAAGCCGGTCACGAGGAACCGAATCCGCAGTTGATCAGAGTTGAAGTCGGAGAGGTCCAATGTCACGTGGTCTTGTCCCTCTTCGGACAGGTCGTGCGCGGCAATGGTGGTCCACGGACCCTTCGCCTTCGCCTGGACGAGCAGGGTCCCATCCAGGTCGAGGCCAGGGATGACCAATAGGTCGTAACACAATTCCGGCGATTCAATGACACTGACATCAGCCATGCGCTGCACGCCGATCCCGTTGAGGACAGCCCCGGTGATGTTGATGCAATTGCCGGACTGGCAATTGCCGGAGGAGACAACGCGGACCGACCCGAACTTCTCGTCGTTGTCGTCGTGAATCTCTGTCCACGGGCCTGACCATGACAAGGAGCCATCAGAGCCGCCCCAGCCGATCGAGATGAATTTGTCCTTGTAATCGCCGGTCACATGAGCGGCCGCCGGAATCGCCAACGCAAACGCCGCGAGGACTACGAGTGGACCAAGAGCCCTTTTCATGCCGACATCGCCCGAACTACCTCTGCCACCGAGTCGTGAGGGCTGGCCTCGCCATCCGCAACCTGTTCGAGGCCGGGGAGGCTCACGATGAAGTAGGTCTTCCCGACGAACCGCTGATAAGAGAGCTTTCCTCCAAGCAGCGCGGTCAACCGGGATGCAACAGCAAGGCCGAGGCCAACACTGCCGGTGAGAAGTGGGGCTGAGCCGTTGTGAATGAAGCGCTCGAACAGCTTCTCCACCTTGTCCTCGGGAACGCCCGCCCCGTCATCCCACACCTCGATGTCGACGACGCCTTCTCCACCCGACACCTCTATCCCAATCTGATTTCCTCCATGTCGGGCAGCGTTGGAAAGCAAGTTGACGACGACGTGGCGCAAACGGGCTGCGTCGGTGGAGACCCAGGCCTCGCCACCGCTCCGCTTGACCTGAAGGCCGGCTCGCAGGAACGGTGTGACCGCCGACTCGACCACATCAGAGATCCGGGTCGGGGCGAACTCGACCTGGACACCCGTGCTGTCGATTCGGGCTGCGGCCAAAAGGTCGTCGACCATCCTGGTCATCTCGGCTGCCTCGTTGGCGATGATTTGAGCCAGATCCTTGTTCCCCTGGACATCTTGGCCGTCACCGTCGGTGAGGATCTCTGCAAATCCATAGATCGAGGTGAGTGGCGTGCGCAGTTCGTGGGAGAGCCCGGCGATGAACTCGTCCTTGGCGCGGCCCACGGCGCGCTCCGCCTCGATCTCGAGGTCAGCAGTGAGCTGGTGCTCGCGGACCGACCTTCTGGCAAACATGCGGTAGAAGAGGACCGCCGACGCGGGTATAGCGAACATCAGGAAGAAGGTGATGAAGTCCGTCGCCCGGTGCGACCTCCCCGTGTTGGCAGCGATTTGGTCCTGGATGTCGTCCTGCTCCGCCTGCAACGAGTCGCGAAGGTCGATGTAGCTGCCCTCCACGTCCGAGACGATCAAGTCTTTGGCTGATCCGCTCCCAGCCGATTCGAGTGCGGCCAGCGCGGCATCAACCGACCCCAGATAGTGGGCGAGGTCAGCCGCCGAGAAACTCTCCGCTCCATCAGATTGCAGGTCTGCGAGGCGATCGCGGGCACCTGTGGCCTCGCCAAGCGCCGCTGCGAAGTCTTCGGCCGTGACCTGCCCGGTCTCCGCCAATTCGGCAAACGTGGTGGCCTGGACCAGGGCAGCCCGGGTCAGGGCCGAGGTTCCCAATGTCGCGTTAGCCCAAAGCAAGGCCCGGGAGTT
>DATDJH010000253.1:0-24439 GCA_036520635.1 Acidimicrobiia bacterium | reverse complement strand
AGTGGTTGCTCTCGACGCCGTGCTCGACGGCGAGCTTGTGGCCTTCGACGACGGTGTGCCCTCCTTTCAGACGCTCCAGCAGCGGATGCACCTGAGAAATGAGAAGCAGGTCGAACAGTTGTCACTGAGGATCCCGGTGGTGTACATGGTTTTCGACCTTCTCTATATGGACGGCCGAAACCTGACCGGCCAGCCACTGCAGGAGCGGCGCCGGATTCTGGAAGAGGCCATCGTTGCCTCGGAGAACATCCAGATCTCACCCTCGGTCATCGGAGATGGGGTTGCCCTGTTTCGGGCCGCCGCTGGACAAGGCCTGGAAGGGATCATGGCCAAACGCCTGTCGTCCTTGTACCTACCGGGAGCTCGATCCCGTGATTGGCTCAAAGTCAAGATCAAGTTCGACGCAGACGTCGTGATCGTGGGCTGGACCGAGGGTGAGGGTCAACGGTTGGGGAGTATCGGCTCGTTGATGATGGCCGTCTACGACGGCGATGAGCTTCGCTACGCCGGGAACGTGGGCACCGGATTCGACCGGGACACCCTCCAAGATGTCCTCGGGCGGCTGCAGGCTCTCTCCGAGACCAAACCGCCGTTCCCGCCCGAGGTCTTGCGATCACGTCCCGAACTGCGCAAGGCCCACTGGGTCACTCCGTCGCTGGTGGCCAAGGTGGAGCATCGCCAAGTGACGTCGGCAGGGCGGCTCCGGTCACCCTCGTTCCTGGGACTTCGTGAGGACAAGGATCCCAAGGAGTGCACCTACGCTCAGCTGGTCGGCGAGGCGGGCCCGTAGAAACAGGGACCGGAATGCGAGCGCCTAGACGGGGTTTGGAACCGGGTCTGGTAACAGGTCGAGAAGTTGGGTGTTCAGCTGGTGGAAGAGCTCGGACGGCATGGCACCCTCGCCGTGAAGGTGATTGAGCTCCTTCATGAGTTTCAGCCACTCGGCGAAAGCCTCGGCTGGCGACATCGTGTCCGTCTTCAGAGCCTCGGCGATCTCGGAGATCCGACCCTGCACGTCGTCGGACGGTCCCGGCTCGATCTTGGTGCTGGCTACAGGTGCCGGAGGCTTGACCGCTCCGTTCGCTCTCGACGCGCTCTTGGTGTCAACCGAGGGCGATTGGACCTCCCGCCGCGGCACTGGCTTGGGCGCAGCTGCCCGCCGAGGACGCTGCTCGACACCGAGCTCCGCTGCGAACTTCTTCGAGTCAGTGACAGTGAGCACGATTTCCTCACCGTCAACTGTGATGTGGAAGCCGTCAGCGCGCGAGGAGACCTCGAGCTTTTCCAGGGGCCACACTCCCACAGTTCGGTCGGCTGCGGTCAGGGTCATTCGTTCGTGGTCGATGTCGACCTCCACCCCCATCGGCAGCTTCGAACGGCCCGATAGGCGAAGCCTTGCGTTGAACAACGACATCCTCTCTCCATCCTGCGTCGGCCGGCAAACGCGGTGGGTACCCGCTCCCTGTGTAATCGTTGAGTAGGCCAAAAGCCTTACGGTCGATGAGGAAAAGTTTCCGAGATCGGAGTCGACGGGTCTTTCGTCCCTACCACCGATTCCAGTGATCGTTGATAGTTCGATGGTGGTCGTCCTCGAAGACCTGATTGAACAAAGGCCGAACTCAGTTGTCGCCATTCGACAACGTGTCACCAACGGACTGCTCGGTGCCCATCGTGTCTGGTGGGCGCTGTTCATGCGCAGCTTGTTGGTGGTTGGGTTCCAAGCACTGTTCGCCGCAGCCTTTCTGATTGCTGGCGAATCATCTCCGTGGCGCTCCGCCGCGGACTGGTGGCTCGCCTCCTTCGCCACCGCCGAGGTGGTCAATCTCTGGCTGTTGAATCGATGGGCGCGGGCGGAGGGGATTGCGCTTCGTGATCTCTACAACCTCCGTCGTGAGAGTTGGACGGGGGATGTCAAGTGGCTTGTGGTTGCTCTCCTCGTTGCGGCGCCGTTGGGTTTCCTGCCCAACATCCTTCTCGCTCAGGTGTTGTGGGACGATCCGGCGACACCGGCGGATCTGACGTTTCGCGCGGTTCCGATCCTGGCCGCCTGGGTGATGGTGGGGCTGTTCCCGATCATCCATGCACTAACCGAGCTTCCCACCTACTTCGGCTATGTGATGCCCCGGCTCGAGGCGTTGACCGGGCGCCGCTGGATGCCACTACTGGCGACCTCCGTCATGCTGTCCACCCAGCACGTGTTCCTACCGTTGCTTTTCGATTGGCGATATCTCGTCTGGCGGTTACTCATGTTCCTCCCGTTCGCTCTGTGGTTCGGTTGGATCGTGAAGAAGCGACCGACCGTCCTGCCCTATCTCGTGGTAGCGCACGCTCTCCTCGATCTCAGCCTCCCCATCTATGTGCTTCAGGCGTCTTTGGGAGGTTGACTGTCGGCTTGAGTCGACGGCTAACGCAGGTAGGTTCAGGGGCCGATGCCCGACTCACCTGACTGGACAGACTTCAACGAGTCCGATCCAGGGATCACCAACCTCCAGCTGTTCGCTTTCCTCGCCATCGTCGGCATCTTCGGGGTGGGGCTGATTTCGATCTGGCAACGCCGGCGGAGACGTCGCCGACCTATCCAATAACCCGGCACTTGCGCCCGGCGCATGACTGCTCTAACCTACAACCAAATGGTTGTAGGAATGCAGGATCAGGAACAGGTCGACCGGGTCTTCCAAGCCCTCGCAGATGCCACGCGAAGAGACATCGTGCGACGCGCCATGGAAGGCGGACAGTCCGTGTCGAACCTGGCTCGCCAGTATCCGATGAGCTTCGCCGCAGTGCAGAAGCACGTCGCCGTGCTGGAGCGGGCCGACCTCGTGACCAAGCAGCGGCACGGCCGCGAGCAGCTGGTCCACAGCAACCTCGACACCATTCGTGAGGCATTCCGCCTTCTCGATCAGCTGGAAACAGTGTGGAGAAGTCGCATCGACCGATTCGGCGAGGTCCTCGCCGAGCAAGGTGAAGGAGAAACAGCATGACCGTGACCAATGTCCACAAGGACGCAGAGGCGATGACGATGACCATCACCGCAGAGTTCGATGCGCCGATCGAACCGGTGTGGCAGATGTGGGAGGACCCTCGTCGACTCGAAAAATGGTGGGGGCCCCCGACCTTTCCTGCGACCGTCCTCGACCACGACCTGAGCCCCGGCGGTGTGACCAACTACTTCATGACCGGGCCCGAAGGGGAACAGCCCCGCGGCTGGTGGCGGGTGACAGAGGTCAACGCGCCACATCACCTCGAGTTCGAAGATGGGTTCGCTGACGACGCCGGCAGCCCCATTCCAGACATGCCCACGATGATCATCCGGGCCACACTTGACGAACAGCCTGACGGTGGCACCCGCATGACGATCGAGACCACCTTCCCATCTGCCGAGGCGATGGAGCAGATGCTGGCGATGGGCATGGACATAGGCATGTCGATGGCCGTGGGGCAGATCGACGACCTGTTGAAGGCAGAGGTCAACGCTCCCTAGCCCTTGTGTCGTTTGGCCCTACACGACGTGGCTCGAAGGCAAGAAGCTACGGAAAAGCCGATCCACGCAAGGAGGAAAGGGCCATGACCAAGATGAAAGAGGCTGCCTCTGAGTTCCTCGCCTTGAAGCGGATAGCCGTGACCGGAGTGTCGCGGACCCCGCAAGGGCACGGAGGCAACATCGTCTACCAGCGGCTTCGGGACCGCGGCTATGAGGTGTTTGCCGTCAACCCGAACGCCGACTCGGTCGAGGGTGACGACTGCTATCAGGATCTGAAGTCGATTCCCGGCGGTGTTGACGCCGTGGTGATCGGGACTCGGCCCGAAATCGCAGACGAAACCATGAAGGAATGCGCCGACCTGGGAATCGAGCACGTTTGGATGCATCGTGCGTTCGGTGAGGGAAGCGTTTCCGACGCAGCCACCGAATTCGGCCGGGACCACGGGATCAAGGTGATCGACGGCGGCTGCCCCTGCATGTTCGAGCCGACCGCAGACCCGGCGCACAAAATGATCCGCTTCGTGTCAACCCTCACCGGCAAGGTCCCCCGCGAGGTCTGAACCGGGGGACTAGGTCCACCTCGACGGTCGCAACAGAGAACCCAAATCCTGGCCACTTGGAGGCGGGTTCTCATTGCCCTGCCGTCCTGTCATCCTGAGAGTTCTGGACCCCATCGGGAACTCTCCCGACATGTTCAACGTCATATCAAGGGCTCCCCGCCCCGCTCCATGATCCTTCACCTCCTAACCCCGTTCCCACGCGTCGCCGCGCCCATCACGGTGGCCCGCTGATGCGCATCCTCGTAGTCGAAGACGAGGCCGACCTGGCCATGGCCATCGCCGCCGGGTTGCGTCAGGACGGATACGCCATCGATATCGCTGAAAGTGCCAGCTCCGCCAAGAGATTCGTTGCCGTCAACTCATACGACCTCGTCTGCCTCGACCTCAATCTGCCCGATGGGGACGGCCTAGATGTCTGCCGGCAGATAGCAGTAGGGGAGAATCACGACCTCGCTCCCGGCCCTGCCCCGAAGATCATCATGCTCACCGCTCGGGGGAGCGTCGCCGATCGGATTCGCGGGTTGGACGAGGGCGCCGACGACTATCTGGTGAAGCCGTTCTCGCTGGGCGAGCTCGGAGCCCGGGTTCGTGCCTTGTTGCGACGGGACACCGCCACCGGCAGCTCACTGCTCACTTTCGGCGGTATCGAAATGGACACGGCTCGCCATGAGGTGACCTATTGCGGGAAGCTCGTGGGACTCACCGTCAAGGAGTTCGCGCTTCTCCGTTGGTTCCTGCTTCACCCTGAGGAGGTGCACAGCAGCGAGCGTCTCCTGGAGCACGTTTGGGACGAGCACGCTGACCCCTTCACCAACACGGTCAGAATGACCCTGTCCAACCTCCGTCGGAAGCTTGCGGTGGTCGGAGCGGGATCACACATCATCACACTGCCCGGTCGGGGCTACATGCTGCGGGTCGAGTCTTGAAAGAAGCGCTCCTGCAGAACCTGCCGGGTGGACGGAGCCGGGCAAGACTGACCTTGCTCCTCGTTTCGCCAGCGCTGTTGGTGATAGTCCTCGCTATCGCCGCGACTTCGGTCTTTCTGCTGACCAACGATGCCGGAACCCAAGACGCTGCCAAGGCCGGTCTGGCCCGGGTTGGCGACGCTCTCGCCGTTGTGATCGTCACCGGCGACGGCGGTGCAGCCACAATCGCGGGGACCAGGGATCTCGTCGTTGTCTGGGGCCTTGTGTTACCGGCCGTAGCCCTGGTTCCAGCGGCCGTCGCCGCATGGCTGCTGGCCGGGCGCGTCCTGCGGATCATCGGCCGCGCCAACTCCGAGGTGGAAAGAGCTGATGACGAACGCAGCAACCACCTGCAGGAGATAGTCCACGAGTTGCGGACTCCCCTGGCAGTGATGGGAGCCAATCTCGAACTCGCATCCACCAAGGTCGACCTCGACTCGGGTGCCACTCCTCACATCGGCGCGGCTCGTCGGGCGGTCGATCGAATGGCTCGCACCGTCGACGACCTCGACGGGCACGGTCGACTGTCGGTCGAGCAGGAAGACGGCCCGGTGGATCTCGCAAACCTGGCCGCAGGCGCCGTGGCCGAACATGCCGGTCTTGCTCAGGCGGGTGGGATTCACATCGTCCTCACCGGAGCACCCTCGACCATGCTCCCGTCAGCGGACCCGGCGGCGGTGTCAGCTGCGATCGGGAACTTCCTGAGCAACGCGGTGCGGTTCGCGCCGCGCGGCTCCTCGGTGACCGTCGACTGGGGCGAGGTTGGCGACTGGGCTTGGCTCTCGGTCACCGACGAAGGACCAGGGCTGGCGCCACACCTCCACGCTCGAGTCTTTGAGCGAGGATGGCAGGGACCATACGACCGGAGTCGTGGTTCCGGCAGCGGTGGAGCGGGCCTCGGTCTGACCATCGCCCGACAACTCACAGAAGCTCAAGGCGGTGCGGTGACCCTCGAATCGGAGGAGGGCGGAGGGGCCACACTTGCCATGTGGCTGCCCCTCGACCACGAGGCAAACCAAGACGACGTTATCGACTCCGATCGAGTGCACACCGCGATCCAGCCTTGGCGCAAAGATTTCCAGCCGGCTTGACGGCCCCTTTAAACCGCGTTTCGTATCTTCCCGCGGTTTACCCCAATCGGAGGCCTCTTGACTCAGCTCGACCCAAATCCCCCGAAGCTTCGTTCGCGTCGTCGATCGTGGCGTGACCTTCCGGCGTCTCCGCCGGTGTCCGACCTGATTGCGCCCTCCACAAATACGAGCGACCAGTTGGCGACCGAAGTCCAACCGTCGGTCCCGCCGACGCCCGTCGCGGTCCCCGAAAAGGCACCGAGGCGCTGGATTCGGGTCCTTGCCTACCTCACGGCCGCGCTGGTTCTCATCGCGGCGCTCGGTGGGTACTGGCTGGTACGGCGAGCCGACACCACCACGACCCCGACCGTGGCGGCCGGCGAAGCCGAGGCCGGGAGCACGGCTGCGGTGGCTTCCGCCCTCAGCCCGGCTGTGGTCCACATCGAAGTCATGGGCGGGCTAGAAGCCGGCGGCGGCGTCGGTTCAGGAGTGATCTACGACACATCCGGCCTGGTTCTCACCGCACACCACGTGGTCTCGTTCTCCGACGAGGTCACCGTCATCACAGCCGATGGGCGGAGTTTCAACGGCCGAGTGGTCGGGCGCATCCCCGAACGTGACCTGGCGGTCATCGCCCTCGATGACGCATCCGACCTGGTGGCGGCAGCAATCGCCGAGCCGGGAACGGTGGAAGTCGGCGAGCCAGCCATTGCCCTCGGAAGCCCGTTCGGCTACCAGCAATCGGTGACCGCGGGCATCATCTCGGGTCTTGACAGGGAGGTGGAGACCCCCATGGGCACCCTCACTGGTCTCATTCAGACCGACGCACCGATCAACCCTGGCAACTCGGGCGGGCCGTTGGCCGACGCCGAAGCCAAGGTCATTGGAATCAACACCGCCATCGCCTCGATGTCCGGCGGCAACGACGGAGTCGGATTCGCAGTTCCAATCGAGGATTTCGCCTCACTGATCGACGAGGTCCAGGCCAACGGTGGGGTCGACGCCCCAACCATCCCCGCCCCAGAGGACGCCTCGAGCATGCAGGGATTGGTCCCTGGTCTCGAGGATCTGCTCCCCGGTCTCGAGGATCTGTTCGGTCCCGGTGGCGCACAGGACCTTCAGGATCTCCCCGACCTTCAGGAGATGCTCGACCAGATGTTCGGCCCGGGTGCGATCCCGCCTGAGCTGGAACAGTTGCTCGAAGAGCTTCTGTCCATCCCCGCACCGACCCAGACGCCCGACGAGGAGACACCAGGAGCATGATGACAAACCCACTTCAACCGATCGTGGACGAGCCGCAGTCCGACCTCCTCGCCACCCGGCTCCGCCAGGTCATGACGGAGCTGAAGACCGTCATCGTCGGCCAGGACCGCGTTCTCGAACGTGTTCTGGTAGCCCTGCTGGCTGGCGGCCACTGCTTGCTGGAAGGGGTGCCCGGACTGGGTAAGACCCTCACGGTTTCGACCCTCGCCAGGACGCTCGGGGGCACCTTCACCCGAATCCAATTCACCCCGGACCTGCTGCCATCCGACATCGTCGGCACCCGCATCTACCGACCCTCGACGGAGGGCTTCGATGTGGAGTTGGGCCCGGTGTTCGCCAACTTCGTCCTCGCCGACGAGATCAACAGGGCTCCGGCCAAGGTTCAATCGGCCCTCCTCGAGGCCATGGGTGAGCGTCAAATCTCAATCGGCGGTACCACCTACCGACTCCCGCTTCCTTTCCTGGTTCTGGCCACGCAGAACCCAATCGAGTCAGAGGGCGTCTACCCCCTTCCGGAGGCGCAGCGAGATCGTTTCCTGATGAGAATCCCGGTGGACTATCCGACCGCGGTCGAAGAGCACGAGATCGTCGACCGGTCCCGCCGCCAGACTGCAGCTCCCGCCTCTCTGCTCTCCACCGATGACGTGGCGAGCCTTCAGACGGCGGCGGAATCCGTGTACGTCGATCGTTCCGTGCAGGACTATGCAATCCGGCTCGTCCTGGCCACCCGGAATCCCTCCGAGCATGGAGTCAAGATCGACGGCCTCCTCGCCTACGGGGCGAGCCCTCGGGCGAGCATCGGCCTGGTGGCCGCCGGCAGGGCCCTGGCTCTGCTGAGGGGACGAAACCACCTCCTCCCACAGGATGTCTACGACATTGCTTACGACGTGCTCAACCATCGGCTCGTCCTTTCCTTCGATGCCGTGGCTGATGGGGTCACTGTCGACGAGGTGCTGATCGAATTGCTCACCACTGTCGTAGCGCCGCGCCTCTCGTCATCACAGCTGATCGAACAGCGATCACCTGTGGGGGTCTGAGCATGCTGGGAAGATCCGGTCCGCCCTCTGGCGTGGAGGCGATTCCGCGAGTGTCACGGCTCACATCGCCGTCGCGGGTGCCGATCGACCGCCTCCGGATGACTGTGCTGAGGCGCCTGGACGGCCTGCTTTCCGGTGATCATGCCGGCCTCTTCCCCGGTCATGGCACAGAGCGCGGCGAAGCCCGCCCCTATGTCCCCGGAGACGACCCTCGCCACATCGACTGGGCGGTTACTGCCCGCACCCATGATCCCCATGTCCGGGACACCATCGCCGACCACGAACTCGAGGTGTGGCTCGTCCTGGACACCTCATCAAGTCTTGGCTTTGGAACGGGCCTCGCCACCAAGCACGAGGTGGCCTGGTCAGCAGCGGGGGCGTTTGCCCTCCTCGCGTCCTCGGGCGGCAACCGGGTCGGTGCAGTCCGCTCCACCACCGATGGCCCGGCATCCCGTCCCCAAATCCTTCCGGCGCGCAGTGGCTCGAGCCACACCGGCGCCGTGCTCGCCGCCCTCTATCGGGCTCCGGTCGATGGCGAGGCAGGCGACCTCAGCGCTGCGATAGACATGGTCCGCCGGACCGCCCGTCGCCGCGGCCTCGCCGTGGTGATCTCCGACTTCTTGGGGGAGCCGACATGGGAACGCTCGTTACGAGCCTTGTCACATCGCCACGAGCTGATCGGGGTCGAAGTAGTCGATCCACGTGAGGTCGACCTGCCTGACGTCGGGCTGATCTCGGTCGTGGATCCAGAGACCGGTCGCCGTCGCCTGGTCGACACCTCCACCTCGTCGGTCCGCCGTGCTTACGGGGAGTTGGCTGTCCGCCGCCGAGCCGACATTGCCGCTCGCCTCAAGAGTTGTGGCGCCGATCAACTGACGCTCAGGACGGACCGCGACTGGGTTCTCGATTTTGTCCGATTCGTGTCCGGGCGCAAAGCCCGCCTTATGGCCGCAGGGAGGTCCACACGTTGAGCGACTTCGGATTCCTCGTACCCGGCCGATTGGCCCTTCTGGCGCTTCCCATCGCCATGGGCCTTGCCTACCTGGTGCTCCAGGCGAGACGGCGCCGCTATGCGATGCGTTTCACGACCATCGAGATGCTCGACCAGGTCGCTCCTGACCGCCCAGGATGGCGCCGCCATCTCACCGCCCTCGGCCTCGTGCTCGCGGTAGTCGTGGCGACCGTGGCGTTCGCCCGCCCGGTGATCGCGGGGGAGACCTATGAGTCGGTCCAGACTGTTGTGCTGGCCATCGACACGTCACTCTCCATGGAGGCCGACGACGTGTCGCCATCACGGATCGACGCAGTCCGGGATGCTGCCGGGGAGTTTCTCGACACCGTTCCGGAGGGTGTTTCAGTCGGCGTTGTCGCTTTCGATGGCGAGGCACGCGAGCTGATCGCTCCGACAGAGCGCCTCGACGCCGTTCGCCGGGTCATCGACAACTCGATCGATCACGGCGACCTTGGGGAGGGAACCGCCATCGGAGAGGCGGTGTTCGCCGGGATCAACGCCATCGAGTCGTCAGCACCGGACCTGGAGGCGACCACACCAGAAACAGGTGAGTCGGTCGGAACCATCGTGGTGCTTTCCGACGGTGAGACCACGATGGGTAGAACCAACGACGAGGCCGCCACCGCAGCTCGCAACGCGAGTATCCCGGTCCATACGATTGCTTTCGGCACGGACGCAGGCACCATCGTTGACCCGTACGGCGAGGTTGTTCCGGTCCCGGTCAACGAGGCCGCACTTCGGAAATTGGCGGATCAGACAGACGGGAAGGCACTCACCGCGGCCACCGCGGAGCAACTGGGCCAGGTGTACGAGGATCTCGGCCGCTCGGTTCAAGTCGAGACCGAGCCAGTCGAGATCGCCGATTGGTTCATCGGAGCGGCACTGGCGGTTCTCAGCCTGGCCGGTCTGGGCTCACTGGTCTGGTTCGGCCGACTTCCCTGAAAGGACCGAACTCAGGCGGCCACTCGATACAGCCGCCAACGGTCGGGGATGCCTCTCAATTCGTGCTCGCCGGCCTCTCGGAAGTGGAGATCACCACCGGCCGTCAGATCCTTGACGGTCTGGGAGACCAAGATCTCCGAGGCCCCGGCCTGACCCATGACCCGGGCACCGATCGACACTGCGAGACCGGCGCACTTCCCGTCAGCGATCTCGCACTCACCAGTGTGCACCCCGACCCGAATCTGGACCCCTAGGGGTGCCAGGTCGGTCATGACATCTCGGGCGCACTCAATGGCGCGGGCCGGCCCGTCGAACACGATGTAGAAGCCGTCCCCGGCCGTGTCCTGCTCCCGCCCTCCGTGGCGCTCCAATTGGCGACGCACGATCCGATGGTGAGCCTCCAGGAGCCGTTTCCACTCGTGGTCGCCGAGGCTTGCCTGAAGTGAGGTCGAGTCGATGATGTCAGTGAACATGACTGTGGCCAGGATTCGGTCGGTCCTAGGCACCTGCCGCTTGCCGGTGACGAACTCCTCGACCACGTCGAGGATGGCATCACTGTCACCCGCGATCGGGAGATGATCTACGCCGGGGAGCTCGACATATCGAGCGCCGGCAATCTGGTCGGCGACAAAGCGTGCCTGGTCTCGGGGCACGATCAGGTCCCCTTCCCGATGCAAGACCAAGGTCGGGACCTGGATGGCGGGGAGCACATCCCGAATATCCAGATCGGTCAATATCTGGCCCAGCTCTCGATAGGCCGCCGGGGTAGCCACCAGCCGCTCGAAGCGGGCCCACCACTTGACGAATCGCTCGTCGTGCGCCAGCGACGGCGCCTGAATCGAGAGGTTCTTCCCGGTACCCACCTCTCTGACAAAGCGATCGAGAAAGGATGCCTGCTCTTCGGCGCTGATCCCTACAGAAAAGTCCGACGACGCCACCCTCTTGGCGGTCGGGGCGTAGAGGATCAAGCCTTCGGTGCGCTGGGGGTGGGTGGCGGCAAAAAGCGTCGACATGCTCGCCGCTCTGGCGACACCGAAGATGATCGCATCCTCCACGCCCACGGCGTCCATGACTGCACCCAGGTCGTCGCGCTGTCGCTCGAGGATGGGCGCCTCTGATCCCCGGTCCGACTGGCCGATTCCTCGCATGTCGAACACGGTGAGACGGGAGAAGGATGCCATTCGGCCAAGGAGGTGCTCCCAATGCGGCTCCTCCCACATCACATCTACGTTGGAAAAGAGCCCCGAACAGAAGATCAGGTCGGGTCCGTTGCCGATCGTCTGATAGGCAATAGAGATGTCGCCACTCTTCGCGTATCGGGTGTCGGGAAAGTCAGTCACGGAGACCGGCACACGCTAACGCTGACCGTCCCCGGAATCTGTCACAGGCGCCCGGCACACTCTTGGTCACGGCGATTCCTGAAGTTTCTTGTCGGCCCCTACGGGGCCGACAACCCGGGGGGAGGGGTTGACAGCACTGCCAGCCATGCCGTATTGGTGCGGCCCGTTCGGTCGCAAGGGGAGTGGGAAGTGCCCATGAAACAGAAGGAGGACCAATGAAACCAGTACATATTTCGATCGTTCTGGACCGCTCTGGATCGATGTCGAGGATCGCCGACGATGTCGTCGGCGGCTTCAACCAGTTCCTGCGCAAGCAGCGGGAAACGGAAGGCGAAGCGAGGGTGACCCTCGTCCAGTTCGACTCCGACGATCCGTTCGAACTGCTCATCGACGGAGTGCCGTTACGGGAGGTCATCGACCTCGACCGAACTGGTTATCAACCTCGTTCCACGACGCCGCTCTACGACGCGGTGGGCCGGATGATCGTCCGCATTGACGGTGTGATCGTCAGCCGCAACGAGCGCGCACTACCCGAGGAAGACCAGGTGGTCCTGATCGTCACCGACGGTTTGGAGAACGCCAGCACCGATTTCGACCGCTCGAAGGTCTTCGAGATGGTGTCCGACCGTCGCAAGCAGGGTTGGGTGTTCGTGTTCCTCGGCGCCGACCAGGACGTCTACGCCGAAGGAGGCAAGGTCGGAGTAGCCACGGCCAATCGGGTTGCTTGGGAGAAGTCGAAGGCGGGCAGCGACAAGATGTGGAAGGACATCGCCTACTCGACCACCACTTATCGGGAGAAAGAAGAGTTCCTGCGCCGTCAGGATCGAGACCGCTTCCATGAGGAGGACCCGGACAAGGAGTGACCTTCTTGTCGTCCACCCGCGCAACGCTTCTATGCGTAGAACTCCTCCGCGATGTAGATCACGCGACCACCTTCGATCCGGATCCAGACCGCGCAGGTTCCGGTCACCGAGCACCATTCGGCTCCCCAGTCGCGGTACAAGGTGCCAGCGAACGACTCGGACTCGAACTCTGAAACGATCATCTGTGTGACAAGGAGGTCCCCCTCGACGGGCAGAGTCCGCAAGGCAGCGCTGGAATTGACCATTTCGACGTCGACCCAGTCATTGGGGAGGAGGCAAGCCAGGTCGAAGTCGATCGCGTCACTGCGTCGGGCGGCGATGTAACCGAACCAGATGCCATCGGTGAGCGGACCCGGCCCAGGGCTGCATCCCGAGCCATAGGCACCATCGGATGCGAGGTCGTCGATGCCCTGAGCCCTGATGAGCAGATCCTCGAAGAGTTCAGAGCCGGAGTCCAAGTCCAACTCGACCCGGTACATCTGTTTGTCGGCCGAGCCAAATGAGCACCCGGAGTAGAACTCGTTCTGCTCACAAGACCCAAGTTCCAACTCGGGCAGATCGGACTCGACGAAGACGCGGAAGAGTTCGCGTTTCTGGTCCGAGACGAAGGCGTAACTGTCCAGTAGCCCAAAGTTGTCCTGGTTGGCAGCGTCGACAAGAGCCTGGGCCCACGACTCTGGATAGTCCGACACGGTGATGGATTCCGGTGCGGTCGTGGATGTTGTAGGTGTCTCGATGGTTGTCGTACTGATTGCGATTTCGGTGCTCTCGGTCACCTCTTCTTTGATCGTCGTCGTGGTTGGGACCGCCTGCTTTCCTCCCGTCGTTGTAGTCGCGGCGGATGTCGGGGGAGTTGCACAGGCCACCAGAAGCACCGTGACCAGCGAAAAGAGGAGAGACTCAGATTTCCCCAACCAGCGAAGTGTTGCCACACGCTGATCATGATCGAAAGGCGTCACAGCGCCTATGGGGCATCACCCCTATGGGATCGGGGGCACTCGAGCCGGCTTTCTACACTCGCCGCATGGAACCGGAGACGAGGTATGCGCGCCTGGGCGAGGATCGCATCGCCTATCAGGTGGTCGGGGACGGTCCGGTTGACCTGGTGATCAGCAGGGGCACCTTCTCGGTCCTTGATGCGATTTGGGGAACGTCGGAGACCGCGGCCCCCTACCTCCAGCTCGCCGCGGTGTGCCGGTTGATCCTTTTCGACCGACTGGGCAGCGGCTGGTCGGACGCCGTCCCGCTCGACACGTTGCCACCACTGGAGAGCCGGTGGGCGGAATCTGTGCGGTCATGGATGCGGCTGAGAGTCAACGGGCGGTCATCATGGGGGTCCAGGACGGCGGGCCGTCGGTCATGTTCGGTGCGGCAACCCAACCCGATCGAGTGGCTGGCCTGATCCTGACCCACTCCCCGGCTCGGAGTCGGGTTGATGTCGACTATCCGTTCGGGTACGACGAGGCGACCATCGCCGAACAGTCGAAGATGGTTGCGGAGTGGGACCTCGACACCATGATCTCCAGATCCTTTCCCAGTCGGGGAAACGATGAGCGGTTCTTGCAGTGGGGCCGGAGATACATGAGGGGGATGGCCTCGCCGACTGCCATGCGGGCCTATACCGAAGAGATGGGTCAAATCGACGTGCGCGACCTGCTTCCGTCGATTCGGGTGCCCACTCTGGTTCTTCATCGCCGAGAATTCGCCTGGGCTCCACCCGAGCTCAGTCGCTACGTGGCCGATCACATCGCTGGCGCCAGGTACGTCGAGTTGCCCGGAGGAGACGCCGACTTCTTCTTTGATGAGACCGCCCCGATGCTCGATGCGATCACCGGGTTCCTGGCCGAGATCGAGCCCCGCACCATCCAGCGCCGTTCCGCGGAGCGAATGATGGCAACCATCCTGTTCACCGACATCGTCTCCTCGACAGAGCGGGCTCAGGCGAGCGGCGACGCGAAGTGGGTGGTCCAACTCCAGCTCCATGACGACATGTCCAGGGATCTGATCGGGAAGCATGGCGGTCGTCTGGTCAAGAGCACCGGTGATGGGGTGCTTGCCCTTTTCGATGGCCCCGGGCGAGGCCTATTGGCCGCCGGAGACATGTGCTCGTCCCTGGATCGGGCCGGCATGCCGGTACGGGCCGGCCTCCATGCGGGCGAGATCGAACTAAGGGGGCGAGGATGTGGCCGGGGTCGGGGTTCACATCGCAGCGCGGGTGATGGCCGAAGCCGCACCGGCAGAGGTGTTGGTCTCCAGGACAGTTCGCGATCTCGTGGTCGGCTCCGACTTTCGATTCGAGGATCGGGGCTCGCACCTTCTCAAAGGTGTGGACGGCGAGTGGCAGCTGTTCGCCCTAGCCGGGCACTGATAATTGGCAGGCCCGACGTGAGGAACCTGCCTGTTTACAAGGCGTAGAACTCCTCGAGGTCCCAGTACTGCTCGGCTGGGTCGAGATCAGGCCTCTCGAATCGGCCCCAGATGAAGACCAGGAGAGCCAGCACCAGGCCGGCGGCCCCAAACCACAGCGGCCTTGTTAGCCACCATTGCACGCTTCCCATCTCGGGCTGGGGGAACCCGAGGGGAAGCAGGATCGATGCGGCGATCACCAGGGCAGACAGGTGCCACAGGAAAAGGGTCATGATCGAAGAGTTGATCGCGATCACAACGCTCCAGGGGCGCTTTCGAGCCAGCCATTTGGTGAGAGAAGGACGGAGCAACATTGACAGGCCGACCTGATAGACCCCAAAGACCATGATCGCCAGGGTCGGGGGTGCCATGTTCGAGATTTCATCACTGCAACAACCGACCATGCTCGCCGGATAGACCTGCATTTGGGTCAGCCCCACCATCGCTGCGAACCCACCGATAGCCATGATCCAGAACAAGCTCCTCGAGACCCGGTCAAAAGTCCCGTCCGCATAGAAGAACCCGAATTGATGGATGAAGAGCCATACGAATAGGAAGTTGAACCACCCAATCACTGGTACATCGCCTGCGAATCGGAGCAGATCAATGGCGACCGGGATCAGAACGAGTGCCACCAGGACCCGGATGCGGAACTTGCGATGCAGGAAGACCATCACCGGCGCCATCAGCACCAGCATGAGGTAGGCGCAGATAAACCAGAGTGGCCCCAGTAGAACAAGGACAGCCTTCTCTGCAGCCCCATCCGGCAGGTCGAGTTGGAGGGCGAATGGGGCGACGATCGCCCAAAACAGGAGAAAGATGCCCACCGGCCTGAGTAAGCGACTCGCCCTTCCTTTGAGGAAGACGCCGGGGCCTTCCCCGAGCCGCTGTAGTCCCTCATAGGTCACGAAGTTGGAGAACCCGCCGACGAAGAAAAAGATCGGCATGATTTGCAAGGCCCAGGTGATGATCCAGAGCCCGGGCACAACATCGAGGGCGCTGGTAGCGGTGAGCTCGCCATCCTGCAGATAGACCACGGCTCCGAGCCAATGACCCAGGACCACGACCACAACCGATAGAGCGCGGAGGAAGTCGACGTAACGATCGCGTTTGTCCGGTGTGGCGTCGGCCAGATCAGCTAGACGGCGGCGACCAGGAGGAGTGCCTCCGCTGCCGTCCTGTTGCATGGTGTCCTCATGTTTGCCTGATGGCGCCTTGCCGTCCACTAGCCACTCAGGGAACCACCACCGGTCGAAGCGGTGGATCGCCCCCATGCGCCGACCCCTGCGAGATAGGTGAAGCTGTTGATTGCAGCGTGACCAATCCATGGAGCGACCAGACTCCCGGATCGTCGACGCATCCAGCCGAACCCGAGACTTGAAATGCCCGTCAGCAATGCCCCAGCCATCACCACACCTGCTTCCGCGCACCGTGTCCCGATGCGGGCACCGAGCGGATTTCCCCGGAGCGCCTGGCCAGATGGGATGAGATGCCAAAGACCAAAGGCAGTCGCCGTGACAACCGCGGCGGTCCGTGGTGAGGCACCCGAGTGGCGCCACGTCCCGTAAATCACACCGCGGAACGCCACTTCTTCGAATAATGCCGTGCCCAATGGGAACCTCACGGCGGCCCGGTATGTGATCTCCGCCGCACTGTGGCCAGCCGCGCGCTCATCCAACAAGTAGGGGCGTGCTGAGCGAAGGGTCGTGATCCCACCCGCCACTACGGCGGCACCTGCAGCCCCCGCCAGGCCGTGGCGGATTCCCCTCCCGGCTTCGAGCGGATTCAGACCGAGCTCGTCCCAGGTGCAGCCATTTCTCCGCGCCAGGGCCACCAACCCCAGCGTGGCGACCATGTTCGCGGGGACATACGCGCGCTCTGAAACCATGTAGTTCTGGACCAGGTTGTATCCGCCGACAGCCCCCAAGACCAAGAACCGACCCCGATCAGGCATACATCCCTTCGATCAGGTCGGCGAAAGTCTCTTCGACAACCCGACGCTTCAGCTTCAAGGTCGGGGTCAGGGCTTCGTCGGGGAACCCGAAAGGAAGGATTGCGAATCCATGCACCTGTTCGGACTCGGACAGGGACCGGTTCACCGTCCCGACCGCCCTGTCAACTCGCTGGTGCACCTTCGGGTGTTCCCACAATCCGGTCTCGTTGTCCGGGTTTGTCTCGACGATGTCGGAGGCAGTTTGCCCGTCGAGCGAGATCAGGGCTGTCAGGTAGGAGCGACCCTCTCCGAACACCATGGCTCCCGAAATCAGGGGATCGGCCCGGAGTCGGTCCTCGATCGCCCTCGGGGCGACCTTTCGCCCACCGGCCGTGATGATCACGTCCTTCAGCCGATCGATGATCTCAAGTCGATGATCTCCGGTCAGCCGGCCCACATCGCCTGTGTGAAAGAAGCCGTCCTCGTCGATCGCCTCGGCCGTTAGATCTGGATCGCCCTCATAGCCGGAAAAGACATTGGGGCCACGGACCAGCACTTCGCCGTCCATCCCAAGTTTGATTTCGACCCCGTCCAGAGGAGCTCCCACCATGCCGATCTCGAGGTCGTCAGGTCGCTGGACGGCACACAGTGCTGCCGTCTCGGTGAGACCCCAACCCTGATGGAGTCCAAGACCAAGGGCTTGGAAGAATTGCTGTGTCTCTGGCTGAAGAGGCGCGGCTCCTGAGACCGCATACCAGCACCTTCCCAAACCAACCTTCTTCAGAATCCGCCTTCCCATGAGCCCGGCAGTGCCAGCGCCTACACGTGCTGGTGGAGATACTGATTCCTGCTCATCGCGCTTTCGGACGGCCGATCCCCCTGCAGTCAACATCGCTCGCGACATGCGCCGACGCAGAAACCCTGTTGTCCCAATCTCTGCCTGGATCCGCGCCTCCATCCTGGCCCAGACCAATGGCACGGCGACAAATATCGTGGGCCGGACCGAGCGAAGTGCGGAGGGGAGTTTGGCGATCTCCTCCACGAACCAGCAGGTGAACCGTTCACTGGTTGCTACCAGGGGAATCACGGTGGTGACGACGCGTTCGAAGGCGTGAGCGAGGGGGAGATAGGAGAGTGTGATCTCACGGGTGCGGACCTCAACTGCTCGAGCGCAGGCGTCCGCCGCCCAGAGGAGATTGCCGTGGGTGAGGATGGAGCCTTTGGGGTCACCCCCGGTACCGGAGGTAAATATGACCGTGGCGACATCGTCAGGGCCGATAGCCGCAAGACGATCTGAAAGGCCGGTCGGATTCTCCTCGAGCCAATCCTCCCCACGACGAACAAGGGTGTCATGTCCGATCAGCCGGTCATGTTCCACATCGCCGAGATGGAGCGCCACCACGTGTTCCAATCCGTCAACCGAGGCTTCCCGGAGCTTCCCCAAGAAGTCGTCCCCATCCACCACACAAACCCTGGCGTGGGTTCGCAATAGCAACTGGGCAATCTGGTCGGGCGGACTCGTCGCGTAGATCGGCACGACCACTGCCCCGATATGTTGAATTGCGTAGTCGGCGATCACCCAATGGGGTCGATTTGCTCCCGCCAGGCCCACCCGGTCACCGGGACCGATCCCCAGTGTGGCCAACCCTGCCGCCAGCTCGAGTACCGCAGCCCGTGCTGAGCTCCAGGTAATCGGGAGCCACCTACCGCCGGTCTGGTGGTACCAGATTGGTTGAGTGGCTCGCTGCTCCGCTCGATCGAGGAAGCAACCGATCACAGTCCCTGACCCGCCGGTTGCATGCGCCATGGCGGCCGAGGCTACGCCGAACATCGATGACCGGCCCGGACCGAGATTTGCCTTCAGGCTCGCATCGGCCGACACGTGGTGACTAGGTTCCCACAAGCGGAATCCGATTAGGGAGGACTGAAGGTCATGTGCTGTTTGTTCACCGTTCTAGTGGTCTTTGGACCTCGCCTCGGCATCATCGTCTGGGGCTTGGCCTCACCGGCCCGCTGGGAAGCGGCCTTTGATACATTTGTCTGGCCCCTCCTCGGTTTCGTGTTTCTCCCGTGGACGACACTCATGTACGTCTCGGTCGCTCCGCTTGGAGTCACTGGCTTCGATTGGTTCTGGATGGTTCTCGCAGTCTTCGCCGACATCGCCTCCTACACGGGTGGCGCTTATGGGAACAAGGACACGATCCGGAGTTACACGACTCCGACCCCGCCAGCTACTGCGTAACCGACGCGACGCCAAAGAGTCACCATTGAGGTGAGTAGGACAGCAACGTGCGCATGTAATTGGCCCTCTCGAACTGGGCCGGGTCGGCGACCGCGGACTGACTGAAGGATCCCTTGGCTTCCTCGAGTGATCGATAGCCGTTCTCTTCGAGCCAGACTGCCAGACCACCTACGGTCTCGCGGAGCCGATCCGGCCCATTCCGGAGCAGAGACGACGCCATCATCGTGACGTCCGCCCCGGCCAGGACCAGCTTGGCCGCCTCAATGGGACCGTCGACACCGGTCGTCGCCGCCAACGACCCGGTGATCCTCCCGCGGAGGATGGCAATCCAACGGAGCACTAGGCGAAGTTCCGCTGGTGTTGACAGGACGAGGTTGGGAACCACTTCCATGCGATCGAGATCGATGTCCGGCTGGTAGAAGCGATTGAAGAGGACCAGGCCATCGGCCCCGGCATCCACGAGTCGGGTCGCCATGTTCGCCATCGACGAGAAGAACGGCCCGACTTTGACTGCGAGCGGCACCTCCACGGATCGGCGGATCCCTTCGACCAGGCTGAGGTATCGGTGTTCCACCTCGCTCCCGGTCACAGCCGGGTCCGCGGCAATGAGATAGATATTCAGTTCGAGAGCGTCGATTCCCTCATCGGCCAGAATCTTGGCGTAGAGGGTCCAGCCCCCGGTCGTGGTCCCGTTGAGACTGGCGATGACTGGCACGGCCAGCTCGGCCTTCGCCGTCCGGATCAAGTGGAGATATCGCTCCGGGCCAGTGTTGTAGTCATCCAACTCCGGCAGGTAGCCGGCGGTGGCCTCGGCGAAGGAGTCCTTCGCCCATTCCAAGCCCATGTGCACGGCCATCGCCTCGTGCTCGACCTGCTCCTCGAATAGCGAAGGCAGGATCACAGCCGATGCGCCCGCTTCGACTAGCTGGTGAAGATGGTCGATGTCACCAGTGATGGGGGAAGCTGAAGGCACCACCGGATGAGCCAGCCTCATTCCCAAGTAGGTGGTGCGCAGGTCGACGCTCATCGGTCATCCAACTCGGTGAACTCAGCGGTGCGATGAACCTCGACCAGCTGTTCGTAGAGTTGCCAGCGATCGTCGATGTCCTTTTGGGCGCTTGCCATGAGCTCGGCCGACCGATCGGGGTTGGCTCGGGCCAGCATTGCGAACCGGCCCTCCTTCTCGGCAAAATCCTTGAAACGAATTGTCGGCTTGCGGCTGTCGAGTCGTAGCCCTGGCTGTCCGGCAGCCTCAAAGGCGGGGTCATATCGATACAAGGGCCAGTAGCCGGAGGTTGCAGCCTCCTTTTGGTGACTCATCTGGGTAGACATCTCGATCCCGTGAGCGATGCACGGGCTGTAAGCGAGGATCATGGAAACGCCGTGATGCGCCTCTGCCTCAGCGAACGCTTTCACGGTCTGGGTCATGTTGGCGCCCATCGCCACCTGGGCCACGTAGACATTCCCGTAGGCCATCGCGATCTGACCCAGGTCCTTCTTCGCCGTGGCCTTCCCGCCTGAGGCAAACTTCGCCACGGCCGCACGTGGTGTGGCCTTGGAGGCCTGCCCACCGGTGTTGGAATAGACCTCGGTGTCGAGGACCAGGACGTTGATGTCCCTGCCCGAGGCGAGAACGTGGTCGAGACCCCCGAAACCGATGTCGTAGGCCCAACCGTCGCCGCCGACTATCCAGACGGAGGTGCGAACCAAAGCGTCCGCCACCCCCTCGAGTCGGCGGGCAAGGAGCCCATCCACGGACGCCAACTGCTCTCGAAGGATCTCAACCCGACGTCTCTGAGCGGCAATCCCAGTTTCGTCGGTTTGGTCGGCTCCCAGGATCTCCACCCCTAAGTCTCCGAGTTCGGGGAGAAGCGCGGTTACCAGAAGGCGGGCATCGGCCTCCATGGCTTCGAGGCCGAGGCGCATCCCCAGCCCGAACTCGGCATTGTCCTCGAATAGTGAGTTGGCCCACGCCGGCCCGCGCCCGGTTTCATCTGTCGCCCACGGCGTGGTGGGAAGGTTGCCTCCATATATCGACGAGCATCCGGTGGCGTTCGCAATGACCAGGCGGTCACCCAGTTGCTGGGTGAGGAGTTTGAGGTAGGGCGTCTCTCCGCACCCAGCGCAAGCTCCGGAGAATTCGAACAACGGCTCGATCATCTGAGACCCCTTGACCGTGTCGAGCCTTACCTCATTACGCGGAGGGTCGGGGATTGTCAGGAAGAAGTCGAAGTTGACCCGCTCCCGCTCCATGTGGGCTTCCTTGGGGACCATGTCGATCGAGCGATGCCCCACCTCGGTCTTGGATCGCGCTGGGCAAACGTCGACGCATACTCCGCAACCTGTGCAGTCGTCGGGAGCAACCTGCACTGTGAGGATCATGCCCGCAAGGTCGGTCCCGCTGGCCTCCTTGGATACGAACCCATCGGGGGCATTGTCCAGTGCAGCCGGATCGAAGACTTTGAATCTGATGGCGGCGTGGGGGCAGACCAAAGCACACCGGGCACAGTCGATGCAGATTGAGGGATCCCAGATCGGGATCTCGTTTCCGATCGAACGCTTCTCCCAAGCGGCGGTCCCGGTAGGGAATGTGCCGTCGACGGGCATCGCCGAGACCGGCAGCAGATCTCCCTTCCCTGCCAGCATCATCCCGGTCACCCGCTGAACGAAGTCCGGGGCGGCTGCGAGTCGAGAGGCGTAGATGTCTGCTGGGCTGCTCACTCCTCCTTCGAAGGTGGTGGGTACGTCCACCCGTTGCAGACCACCAAGCGCCGAGTTGATGGCATCGAGGTTGCGGCGTACGACGACCTCGCCTCGCTTGCCGTAGGCCTTGGTCACCTCATCGGTGATGGCGGCCATTGACTGATCGTGTGGCATGACTTCGGAGAGGGCAAAGAAGCAGGTTTGGAGCACCGTGTTGATCCGACCTCCGAGCCCAGCGTTGGCGGCGATTTCTGTGGCGTTGACCACCCAGAAGTCGAGGCCCTTCTCGACGATTCCGCGCTGAGTCCAACGAGGGAGGTGTTCCCACACTCGGTCGGGCCCGTACGGGCTGTTGATGAGGAAGGTGGCCCCATCTGCCGCCGCTTCCAATACGTCCACATCTTGAAGCAAGTGGAAGTCATGACAGGCCACGAATGTGGCTTGCCCGGACCCGATCAGATAGGTCGATGCAATCGGCTGTGGGCCGAATCGGAGGTGGGAAATCGTTCGTGACCCGGACTTCTTCGAGTCGTAGACGAAGTAGCCCTGGGAGAAGAGCTCGGTGTGGTCACCGATGATCTTGACTGAAGCCTTGTTGGCTCCGACTGTGCCGTCACTGCCCAGTCCGTAGAAGACGGCACGCACCATGTCTTCGGGCTCAATCCAGGCATCCGAGCTGCAATCCAGGCTCGTGTGGGTTACATCGTCGGTGATCCCCACCGTGAAATGGGACTTCGGAGTCTCCCTCTCCAGTTCGGTGAAAACGGCTGATGCCATCACTGGGGTGAACTCCTTCGAAGACAGTCCATACCGGCCGCCAATGACGACTGGCATGGGGCTATCTCCCTCGTAGAGCGCGCCGATCACGTCCAAATAGAGAGGCTCGCCGACCGATCCAGGCTCTTTGGTCCTGTCGAGAACGGCGACGGCGCGAGCCGAATCAGGCAGTGCCGCTCGGAAGGATTCGCTGTCGAACGGTCGGTAGAGACGAACGGTCACCAGACCGACGCGATCTCCCTGTGACACCAGACGCCGCACCGCTTCGGAGGCAGCGCCCGCTCCGGATCCCATCAGGACCAGGACCCTCTCCGCGTCGGGATGCCCCACGTAATCGAAGAGGTGGTAGCTGCGGCCGGTGAGGTCGGCAAAGTGATCCATTTCTGCCTGGACCGTCGATGGAACCGCCGAGTAGAACGGGTTGATCGCCTCCCTCGCCTGAAAGAAGACATCCGGATTCTGAGCCGAGCCGCGGAGCATGGGGCGTCGGGGACTCAGAGCACGTAGCCGATGCTGGGCAATCAGATCCTCATCGATCATGGCCCGAAGAACGTCGTCTCCAACTGCGGAGATCTTTGACACCTCGTGCGAAGTGCGGAACCCATCGAAGAAGTGGAGGAAAGGGATTCGGGCCCTCAACGTGGCCGCGTGAGCCACCACTGCGAGGTCCTGTGCTTCCTGCACTGATGCCGAGGCGAGCATGGCAAACCCGGTTTGGCGGGCTGCCATCACATCGGAGTGGTCACCGAATATAGAGAGGGCATGGGTGGCGAGGGTTCTGGCTGCGATGTGGAAGACCGTCGACGTCAGCTCCCCTGCAATCTTGTACATGTTGGGCAGCATCAGCAGCAGGCCCTGAGAAGCAGTGAAGGTCGTTGTCAACGCGCCTACCTGAAGCGATCCGTGCACGGCGCCGGCAGCGCCCGCCTCACTTTGCATCTCCACCACATCGGGGACGACACCCCAAAGATTGGGGCGACCGAGGTGCGACCAGGCGTCTGCGTGCTCACCCATCGGCGAAGCCGGAGTGATCGGGTAGATGGCAATCACCTCGCTCAGGGCATGCGCCACTCGGGCGGCGGCCTCGTTGCCGTCGACCGTTGTGAAGTGAGAGGCCATGGGTTCAAAGGTAAGGAGACGACATCCTGCAAAGGAGTGCCGAAGGTCACGACACCCGCGGTCGAAGCGCCCTAGTGCCTCCCCAGCCCGAGTATGTCTCTGGCTGCGACCAGGTCATATTCGTCGATGCCTTCGGTGAAGGTGCCGTAAAGAGCGGCGAGGTCCTCGCTGCCGTCGGGCGACTCACCTAGTTCGCGTTGCAGTCCGACCAGCCTGGTCATGGCCTGGAGCTCAAACAGCCGCAGACCGCCTCCGTGGGCACCCCGGATCGCGGACTGATAGGCGTCCGCCGCCGCCACGTGGTCGGGCGTAGGCAGCATCCTCAAGATGTCACCTTTGACGATCCGAAACTCGGGTGAGGTCATGTCATCGGGGCCACCGATCGTTATCGCCTCTTCGATCAATGCCAACGCTCGCTCGGGTTGTCCGGCGAGGGCGTGCACCACGGCTCTGAAGGCCAGGATCAGCGGCCAGAACACTGGAGGTGTGGTCAGCCCCTGATAGAGGTCGATCGCTCTCTCGGTCATCTCCAACCCGCGTTCGGTCTCACCGAGGACCGTTCGACAGATGCCCTCGAGGAAGATCGCCAGAGTCGCCCAAACGACGTAGTCATGCTCTTCCGAAACCTCGGCCAGGTCCTTCGCAATCGCGATGCACTCCTCGAACCTGCTCCTCTGCAGTGCGAGGAAGGCATTGTGATAGAGGGCGTAGGCGATGCTGTAGGGG
>DATDJH010000252.1:0-2040 GCA_036520635.1 Acidimicrobiia bacterium | reverse complement strand
GCCCCTATGACGTGATAGTCAAGGCAACCAGCGATGACGTCGACTCACTCGGCAAGCTCGTCGTTGCCAAGATCCAGGCGATCGAGGGCATCACCCGCACTCTCACCTGCCCCGTAGTTCACCTCTGATCCAGGCCGGCGCTTATTGACAAAGGACCGGCGCACGCCGGTCCTTCTTGCAAGGGAGCCGCTAGCCGAGTTTTGAGGCGATGGTGCCCGCGCTGCGGAGCGCGGTGCCGTCGCTGCCCGCAACCGAGAACACCCGGACCGGGCCGGAGAGCGCCTCGGCCACCATGTCGGTGAACAAGACCTCGCGCGAGATCGGTGGCTCGATCCAGAGATAGGCGCCCATCGACCCCGGGATCGTGTTGACCTCATTCACGAGGACCTCACCATCGCGCTCCAGGTAGTCGATGCGGGCGATCCCCCGCAGACCGGCGACCTCGGTGACGCGGACCGAAAGCCTTCGCAGTTCGTCTTCTAGAGCGGGCTCCAGCCTGGCCGGAAGCTCACGGCCACCGCTGACCTCGCCACCCCAGGCCAGGTATTTCTGGGCGTAGGAGTAGATCCCCTCGGCCGCCCGGGAGGGTGCTTCGATAGCCGAGAGCTGCCACTCCGGATAGGTGCGGACCGCGGCCTGAAGATCTCGGCTCCCGCCCAGGAACGGCTCGATAACAGCACCCTGATCGAAGTAGGAGGAAGTCTTCTTCAGGGCAAGCACCGTGGCCCAGTCCTCGGCGATCTCGATCCCAATCGATGAGCCTCCGAAACGGGGCTTGGCGATGTAGGGACCTCCAAATGCCGGCGGGCTCTCGGCACCGGTGGCTACCAGGGCACGCGGGAGCGTGGGGAGGCCTGCGGCAGACATCGCGGCGCCGAACGCGAGCTTGTCCATACCCAACGCCGAGGCCGCCTGCCCCGTCCCGGTGTATCGGAGCCCCGCCACGTCGAGCATCCCTTGCAACGTGCCGTCCTCACCGGGGCCGCCATGACAGGCAACGAATACCGCGGTGATCTCGAGGGGGCGCTTCTTGAGTACCAGGCCATGCCCTGGCGAGGCCACGAAGCTCAGTTCCTTGGAGCCCCGGGGGACCCCATCGACGAAGGCAGACGCCTCGAGGTCGTTGTCGACCAGGTGCCAGTCACCCGTCTTCGACCAGTAGACGGTGTAGACATCGCCGAGAGCCCGGGTCACCTGGAGACCGGTGAGTATCGAGATGTCGTGCTCGTCGGAGGGACCTCCGAAGATCACCGCCGGCTTGGCCATTCCTACTCCTCAGGGGTAGTGGTCTGGAAGATCGTTCTCGTAGAGGACAGCATCGCCGGGGCCGAGGCTTTTGCGGACCCACTCCACGGCCTCCACACGAGAAGCCACGACGGTAACCGAAGCGCCGCCTCCCTCGGCACCTTCGAGAAGGGCTCGTCGATTGGTCCGGCCCACCACCACGATGTCGTCGACAACCGCCGCCGCGGCCCGGGCGAAGTCCTCGTTCGCCTTCGACTGCAGGGTTCCGAGCTCGACCATTCCCGGGGTGACCAGGGCCTTGCGCCCATTGGGCGCCAACCCGGTGAGGGCTTCCAACCCTTTCCTGGCTCCAGCCGGGTTGGAGTTGTAGGTGTCGTCGATGATGGCGAACCCTTTGTCCGAAGTGGTCACCGTTTGGCGATGCTCGGGTCGGGGAAGGTCGCCGAGCCGGCTCGCAATCTGGTCGGCGCTCATCCCGAGTGCGGTGGCGATCCCGATGGCAACCCCGAGATTGAGGGCAAAGGCGCCATCGGGCAAGAGCCCAATCGAAGGGCCCTCGATGAGTATCTGACCGTCGGTGATGCCGATCGTTGCTCCTTGTCCCCCGGTCGAGACGGTGATCAGCTCCATCGAGCCGGTTCTCGCCTTCGCCAGTTCGGCGAGAAGTGGATGGTCGATGCCGATCACCCCGATCGCCGCACCGTCGAGGATCTCCGATTTGGCGGCAACGATCCGCTCCTCGGTCTTGAAACGCTCCAGATGGACCGGGCCGATGGCCACGATCGCGGAGATATC
>DATDJH010000251.1:0-5186 GCA_036520635.1 Acidimicrobiia bacterium | reverse complement strand
CCCCTGATCGGGGTCCTTCTCTTTGCCCTCATGTATCGGGTGTGGACCCGTGGCGTTAACTCCTACTCGGGCACCGGCTCCTGATGGGGTAGGAGTGATGCCGTAGCACAGTCCTGATTGACGCTGCCCTGCTCGGGTAGGCAGCCGCCGAGCGCCAGGTAATCTGAAGTCTCGGAATCGGCCGTCGGTTCCATGGAGGCACCCATGAACATCGTCCACGTCGTGGGCACCGGAACCATCGGAGAGCCCTTGATCGGCCTGCTCGCCGATAACAAGGAGCACTTCGGCATCGACGAAGTCACGTTCCACAAGCGGACTCCGTTGCTGACCGAGCGGGCCAAGGTAAATGACTTGACCGGCCGCGGCGCCGTCCTCTCGGTCGACGATGACCGACGTTCGGCGTTCGAGGAGTTGGGCCACGCCCCAAAGTACGAGGCGCGTGAGGCGATCGAGCGAGCCACCGTCGTCATCGACTGCACGCCGGTAGGCAACAAGATGAAGGACGACTTCTACAACCATGCCGAGGGCCCAATCGGATTCATGGCGCAAGGCTCCGAGTTCGGCTTCGGGAAGATGTACGCCAGGGGGATCAACGATCTGGCCCTGGTCAGAGGCGAGGACAAATTCCTCCAGATCGTCTCCTGCAACACCCACAACATCGCAGTGCTGATCAGGTCTTTGGCCATCGATGCCGATGGGACCAATCATCTCGAAGACGGGCGGTTTCTCTGTATGAGGAGGGCCAACGACATCAGCCAGGATGATGGGTTCGTGGCCAGCCCCACGGTCGAGCCACACAAGGATGAGCGGTTCGGAACCCACCATGCCCGTGACGCCCACCGCCTCTTCGAGACCTTGGGCTATGACCTCAACGTCTACTCCTCGGCAGTGAAGCTCAACACCCAGTACATGCACTCGATTCAGTTCTCTTTGGAGTTGGATGAGGAGATCACCGTTGACCAGGCGAAGGAGCGGTTGATGGCCAACACGCGGGTGGCGGTCACCAACAAGACTTCGGCCAATCAGGTGTTCTCCTTCGGACGGGACCACGGGTACTACGGCCGGATCATGAGTCAAACGGTGGTCGCCCTCGACACCCTCGCTGTGCGCAACCGGAACGAGGTAGTCGGATTCTCCTTCACCCCTCAGGACGGGAACCCACTGCTCTCAACCGTGGCGGCCATGCTCTGGTACCTCGACCCGGAATCCCTCGATCGTCGCATCGACATCTTGCGGCGCTATCTATTCCGCGAGATCTGATGGACTCGAAGGCCCAGGCCTTCGTCGAAGAGGCGATCCGAGCGGTGGCTCGAGGCGATGTGGCCGGGGCCCGGACTTCCGTTGCACAGGCTTATGACACCGATCACACCCTGGGGGCGGTTGCCGACGCCATCTACCTGGCCTGCTGGCAGATCGAGGAGGACGGGCTCGTGACCACCTCGACCTGGAACACCCTGGCCGACGCCGTCGGTTCGGGCCATCTGTTGGCAGTGGTCGAAGAGTCTCGGTCCTGAACCGTCTTAGGCTAAGGCGATGCCCGGTCCCAATGTTTGGTTGAGCACGCTCGGATGTGCCAAGAACCAGGTCGACTCGGAGAAGCTGATCGCCATGCTCTCCGAGGCTGGTTACGGCTGGGCGGACAGCCCTGAAGAGGCCGATGTCGTAATGGTCAACACCTGTGCCTTCATCGAAGAGGCCCGGGCCGAGTCGGTCGACGTCATCCTCGAACTGGAGACCAGAAAGCGTCCAGGAGCTCGATCGGTGGTGATCGGGTGCATGGCTCAGCGCTTCGGGTCTGAGGTCGAGTCGGCCTTGCCCGAGGTGGATGCGGTCCTCGGTATCGATCGATATGGCGAATTGGTCGGGGTCCTCGATGGCCTCACAGGCTGGCATCCCGTCGAGATGCGCCGACGTCCGAGCATGGACATCCTCCACGCCACCGGGCGACCGGTCTCCGATCTCCCCTATGCCTATTTGAAGGTGGCCGAGGGTTGCGACAAACCGTGCACCTTCTGCGCCATCCCCTCGATCCGGGGCAAGCAACGATCGCGGCGACCGGTCGAGATTCGCGAGGAGTTGGCCCTGCTCGTTGCTGGTGGTGTCTCCGAGGTGGTCCTGGTGGCCCAGGACCTCGCTGCCTACGGGCGGGACATCCAGGCACCGGGCGGTTTGCCCGATCTCCTCGCCTTTGTCTCCGATGTGGAGGGGCTGCGCAGGATTCGGCTGCTCTACCTCCACCCCCGTGAGATCAGAGAGCGGCTGCTCCTGGAAATCACCGAGAACGAGAAGGTGGCTCCTTACTTCGACCTGTCGCTCCAGCACGTGGCCGGCCCGCTCCTGCGTCGGATGAAGCGGCCGGGCAACTACGAGAAGCATCTGGCTCTGATCGAACGGATCCGCGAGCTCGATCCGGAGTCCGCGTTGCGCTCCTCGTTCATTGTTGGATTCCCCGGAGAAAGTGATGACGACGTCGAGTTGCTCGCCGACTTCCTGGATGAGGCGATGCTGGACTGGGCAGGGTTCTTCCCATATTCGGCGGAGCCGGGAACTCCGGCGGCGGAGATGGGCGACCAGGTGCCGCGGGAGAAGACCATGGAACGATTGCGCTATCTCTCCCGGATCCAGGATGAGATGACCGAGGCCCGGAACTCGGAGTGGTTGGGCCGGTCCGATCTGGTGTTAGTCGACCAAGTGGAGGACGGGGTGCCGGTGGGGAGGTCACACCGGCAGGCACCGGAGATCGACGGGGTGGTTCGCCTCGATCGGGGTGAGGTCGGGGAGTGGGTGAAGGCCGAATACGTCGGTGTCTTCGGCCCCGACATGGAGGCCAGATTTCTCCCCCCAGTGAGCGAAGCGAGCGTTGGGGGGAGTACCGCCGCAGGCGGGGATGTGGGTACCCGTTGATCGTTGAGGTCATCGCCGTGGGGACCGAGCTCCTCCTCGGTCAGATCGTCAACTCCAACACCTCCTTCATGGGGGCTGCGCTGGCGGAGCGAGGCTTCGACGCCCACTACCAACAGACCGTCGGGGACAACATCGATCGCGTCGCAGCCACGATCCGTCTCGCGTTGAGTCGAGCAGACGCGGTGATCATCACCGGTGGGATCGGGCCCACCCAAGACGATCTCACCCGCGAAGCCGTTTGCACCGCCACGGGTCTCGAGATGGTCTACAGCGAGGCCTATGCCAAAGAGCTCGAGGAGTGGTGGTCGCGGCGGGGGAGAGAGATGCCGCCAAGCAACCTTCGCCAGGCTTATCACCCCGCCGGCGCCGAGCTCCTGCCCAATCCACGGGGGACTGCCCCGGGTCTGGCGTTGGAACATCAGGGGAAGTGGATCTTCTGTGTCCCCGGCGTGCCCGCCGAGATGGAGCACCTGGTGATAGCGGAGGTGTTGCCCCGGCTCATAGGTCACTCGGATGATCAACAGGTGATCGTGAGCAGGGTGATCAGGACCTGGGGTCGTCCCGAGTCTGAGGTCGCCGAAATGCTCGATGACCTCTACACCGGGTCGACGAATCCTTCTATCGCCTTTCTCGCCTCGGCATCCGAGATCAAGGTGCGATTAACCGCCAAGGCGGACGATGTAGCCGAAGCTGAGTCCCTGATCGAGCCGATGGAGGGCGAGGTCCGGTCCCGTCTCGGGGACAGTGTCTTCGGGACCGACGACGACACCATCGAGAAGATCTTGCTCCGGCTGCTCACCGAGCTCGGCTACTCCATAGGGACCGCCGAGTCGATGACGGGTGGCATGGTCGCGACCCGTCTCACCGACCTCCCGGGATCATCGGCCGTGATGAAGGGCGGCCTGGTTGCCTACGACCCCGAGCTTAAGCAGCGGCTCCTCGGGGTCAGCGACACCCATGAAGTGGTGAATGTGGAGACCGCGGTGGCGATGGCGGTCGGGGCCCGCAACCTGCTCGGGGTCGATGTAGCAGTGGCGGTGACCGGCTCCGCCGGCCCCGATCCTCTCGAGAAGCCGGCGGGCACCGTGATCGTTGCCGTTGCCACCCCCGACGATGTACGGGGTCGGGAGATCCGCTTCACCGGCGATCGGGAGCGGGTGCGGACGTATGGGACCACCGCCGCTCTTCACCTGACCCGACTGGCGTTGATCGGGCAGTGGTGGGCTCCGTAGGCAGAGTGTTTGCCGCCGTCCCGATGCCGGCGGAGGTCCGACTCGCCCTCGACGACAGGCTCCGACCTCTTTCACTGCCGGGCAAGGTGGCACCGCCAGAGAACTGGCATCTCACCCTTCGCTTCCTGGGAAGCGTCGACGAGGTGACCTACGAGCGCTTCATCTCCCAACTAGATCCAGCCGAGCTGGGAAGGAGCTTTCGGATGGCTCTGGGCCCGATGGGCGCCTTTCCCAATTCCAAGCGAGCGACCGTCCTCTGGGTCGGGGTGTCGCAGGGCGAGGGGGAGTTGGGCGGACTGGCATCGATCTGCGAGGAGGCAGCGCAAGCGGCCGGTCTCCCGGCTGAGGAGCGGCCGTTTCGGCCCCATCTCACACTGAGCCGGATCCGTCCCCAGGCCGACGTGGGGAGCCTGATCGAGTCGTTTGGTGACGCTGGGATCGGGTGGCGGTGTGAGACGATGATCATCTACCGATCCCTGCTGGGCTCGGGGGGCGCCAGTTACGAGCCCCTTGAAATCTTCGAATTGAAAAGGTAATTACCAACCACGAACACATGTTCGGTCTAGTATCCGGCGAAGCCAGACTTTCTTGTCGGTGGCAGTAGATACGTTGACCGTCATAGGACTTCGAGGAAGGAACCGAAGTGGGAAGTGAACGTGAGAAGGCCCTGGACATGGCGCTCAGCCAGATCGAGCGGCAGTTTGGCAAGGGCGCCATCATGAAGATGGGAGAGGCGGCCAACGTCAAGGTGGATGTCATCTCCACCGGTGCCCTCTCTCTCGACCTGGCGCTGGGAATCGGCGGTGTCCCACGGGGCCGCATCGTCGAGCTCTACGGCCCGGAAAGCTCGGGCAAGACCAGTCTCGCCCTCCATATCGTGGCCGAGGCACAGCGCAACGGGGGGATCGCCGCCTTCATCGACGCCGAGCACGCCCTCGACCCGGTTTACGCCAAGGCGATCGGGGTCGATGTCGACGAGCTTCTGATTTCGCAACCCGACACCGGGGAGCAGGCGCTCGAGATCGCCGACATGCTGATCCGCTCCGGGGC
>DATDJH010000250.1:0-2637 GCA_036520635.1 Acidimicrobiia bacterium | reverse complement strand
CTTCGACGCCCATCGTCTCGACGGATCCCCGCCACTTGTGCTCGGTGGAGTCACTGTTTCAGATTCAATCGGGGTCTCGGCAACCTCTGACGGCGATGTCCTTGCCCATGCCGTCATCGACGCCGTCCTCGGCGCATGCGCATTGGGCGATCTCGGCTACCACTTTCCTTCCGATGACCCTGACCTGAAGGACGCCGACTCGATGGACCTCCTGGAGAGGACCATGGCGATGGCGAAGGGTTCCGGTTGGCGGGTCAGCCATGTCGACGCCACGGTGATCGTCGAGTCGGTGCGGGTGGCGCCCTTCCGCCAGGCGATACGCGACCGCATCGCCAGTGCCCTCGTGCTGGACGTCGATTCGATTTCCGTCAAGGCCACCACCACCGATGGGCTCGGCTTCATCGGGAGAGGTGAGGGCCTTGCCGTGGTCGCTGTGGTCACCGTGAGCCCCCTGCCGTAACATCTGGCCATGCTCCGGGTTCACAGCACGCTTCACCGCGCGGTCGTCCCCTTCGAGCCCCGTGACGAGGGGAAGGTGGCCATGTATGTCTGTGGCCCCACGGTGCAGTCCGAGCCCCATGTCGGTCACGGTCGCTCGGCGGTCGCCTTCGACGTCATTCGCCGCTATCTGGCCTGGAGCGGCTTCGATGTGCTCTTCGTACGCAACATCACCGACATCGAGGACAAGATCATCGCCGCCGCCAACGAGGCCGGTGAAAGCGTCGAAACACTGGCTGCGGAGATGGCGAAGCGCTTTTCGGACGCCTATACCGCTCTTGGCGTGCTCGAGCCTGATGTCGAACCGAAGGCAACCGAGCACATCCCTGAGATCATCTCTCTCATCGAGACCCTGATCGAGCGCGGTCTTGCCTATGTCGCAGCCGGAGACGTGTACTTCTCGGTGCGCTCAATGGAGGGATACGGGAAGCTCTCTGGCCGTGATCCCGATGAGCTCCGTTCCGGCTATCGGATCGAAGTCGACGAGGCGAAACAGGATCCGCTCGACTTTGCCCTTTGGAAGGCGGCCAAACCAGGGGAGCCGTGGTGGGATTCGCCCTGGGGATCGGGCCGACCTGGATGGCACATCGAGTGTTCGGCCATGGCATCCAGGTATCTCGGTGAGGATTTCGACATCCACGGTGGCGGCACCGATCTGATCTTCCCGCATCATGAAAATGAGATCGCACAGAGCGAAGGAGCCACCGGCAAGGCTTTCTGTCGCTACTGGCTGCACAACGGCATGGTCAACCTGGGTGGGGAGAAGATGTCCAAGTCGACGGGAGTGGTCGTGGATCTCGCCACCCTGCTCGAGGAGCAGGGCGGCCGAGCCCTTCGCCTCCTTTACCTGCGAGCCCACTATCGCTCCCCGCTGGACTACTCCGAGGAGCTTCTGGCCGAGGCCGCCGAGGCTCTGGACCGGTTGCAGCGGTTCGGGGAGCGGGCCGAGGCCGGCCCCCCCGACGCCGAAGCACTCGCCAGGTTCGTCGAGGCCATGGACGACGACTTCGGCACTCCTCAGGCGGTCTCGTTGCTCTTCGACCTGGTCCGTGAGGGAAACCGCATCCTCGATGAGGGTGGCGATGCAGGCCCGATTGCCGGCGCGGTGGCCTTGATTGTCGAGATCCTGGGCTTGGACGACGCCAGCACCGCCGGAGAGGCCTCGTTTGACCTAGCCGGGCTGGCACGGCACTTCGGGGTCAGCGGCGACGACCGTGAGATCCTGGAGGCACTGGTGGCGATGCGCAACCGGGCCCGCACGGAGAAGCGTTTCGACGAGGCCGACGCTATTCGCGATGAACTGGACCGGGTCGGCGTGACACTCGAAGACGGGCCGCATGGCACCAAGTGGCTACGGAAATAGGGTCGAGGGTCTGCACGCGGTAGAAGCCGCGGCGGCAGCGGGGCGGGTGCTCAGGCTGTCGGTGGAATCGAGGCGTCGGGGACGGTCCGAGATCGAGGCCTTGATTGGCCTGGTCGGCGAGGAACGGGTTTCGATGGTCGAGGATGTTCGACCTCGGGCTGAGACCGATGCCCCACAGGGTCTGGTCGCCGAATGTCGTCCGATAGTGCCGGTGCCCCTGGACAGCATGATTGGGGACGGGGCAGCGGTGATGGTCCTCGACCACATCGAGGACCCGCACAACGTAGGGGCTATTGCCCGCAGCGCCGCCGCTTCGGGGATGACCGGCATGGTGGTCTCGGCGAGAAGGGCCGCCCCACTGTCGGCGGCTGCTTTCAAGGCAGCGGCCGGGGCGCTGGAACGGCTGCCGGTGTCGGTTGTCGGCTCGATTCCCGAGGCGTTGAGCCGTCTCAAGAACCTCGGCCTCTGGTTGGTGGGCCTGGATAGCGCAGGTGCATCCGAGTTGTTCGATATGGACCTTCTCACTGAACCGGTGGCCGTGGTGATCGGCGCCGAAGGCGCGGGGCTAAGCCGTCTCACCGCAGAACGATGCGATCTCGTGGTTTCGATCCCGATGGCCGACGAGAGCGAGAGCCTCAACGCATCGGTTTCCGCTGCGTTGGCCGGTTTTGAGATAATGAGGGTTCGGCGAAATCGCGCCCAGCCGGGTTAGCTCAGTTGGTAGAGCAGCTGTCTTGTAAACAGCAGGTCATCGGTTCAACTCCGGTACCCGGCTC
>DATDJH010000249.1:0-2378 GCA_036520635.1 Acidimicrobiia bacterium | reverse complement strand
GACTTCCTGATCGGGACCGGGCCCGATGCGCCCTCCCTGGCCAGAGGTCACGGCGTCGAGTTGATCTGGGACGGCGAAACACTCGAGGAAGGGGTCGTCGTTGCCGGTTGCTCTCCCGCAGGCATGGCCCTCGCGATCGCCGCCCGTGAGTCGGACCCGCGTCTGGTGGCGGTTGCCCACCCCGATTTCGAAGAGGGCTCAGGCCATGTCGTCCGGTTCCCTGATCCGGTTGGTGCCGCCCCTGTCGCCGACTCCACCCTTGCCAACCGACGTGTGGCCACAGCGAAGTCACCAAATCGCTTCGCTGCGTGTCTGGCGGTGAGTGCGGGCCGCAGCGTCACCATCGTCGATGACGGTGCCTTCCTCTCCGGCATCGCCCTGGCAGCGGGAATCGATGTGGCCCAGGAAGAGCCGAAATTGGCCTTCGATGACGCTCTCACCTACCTGGAGACTGCAGCCGCCATGGGCTTGTTGATGGCGGGGGACCGCTAATTGCGGTCGTGAGGGGTCATATCCGGACCTCTCGAACCCAATTACGGACGAGGTCAGGTGAGCGGAACGGTGACTGGGGCGGTTTCCTCGGTCGGGATGTCCGCCTGGTCACTTGGCGCCACCGAGCCGTTGGTGGGGCGATAGTCGGTCGGGGGATGGAGGACCTGCTGGGGCATGACCACCGGGTTCAGCGTCTCTTCGAGGACGACGACCTCCAACCCTCCTACGACGTCTGAGACAAGGTTGTAGGTGATCGCCATCAGCACCGTGGCACCGGTGGCGAGCACCCACCACACCACCGATCCGAAGACAACGACCCGGAAGAACTGCTCGACGTTGGCGAAAGGCTGCGCTCCTTCGTCGATCAATGTGATTTCGACCATGAACGCGGTGAGCTTGGCCGGGATCCCGGCTCGTTCGAAGACCGACCAGAAGATGACCGTCCCCAGGACCATGGCGATGGCCACGACCGCCCAGACCACCGCTGAAACCTTCAGCGCGGTCCAAGGATCGATTTTTCTGATGATGCGTCGAACGCGACGGACAGTTGCCATACCGGCTCCTAGTTGTGACCCAAGTCTACGAGACCGCCACAGATGACCAACGACATCGAGTCGGCGTGGGTTCCTTCACTCCTCGACATCGTGGACGGTGGCGATGGCAGAGAGCTCGTTTCCTGCGCCGACATCGATGACGCGGACGCCGGTGGTATCCCGCTTCTGGCGGCTGATCTTGGCGATCGGGGTACGGATCCCGATCCCCGCCGATGAGACCAGGAAGACATCGCCCTCCTTGGAAACGGCAAGGGCTCCCACCAGGTTGCCCCGGACCCGGGTCAGCTTGAAAGCCTTCATGCCTTGTCCACCACGGGTCTGGCGGCGGAACTCGGTCATGCTGGTTCGCTTCCCGTAGCCCGCCGAGCTCAGAAGCAAGACATCGTCGCCCTCGACGTTCGACACCGCGGCCACCACCTGGTCGCCCTCGCGCAGCCGGACTCCGCGCACCCCCTGGGTGCTCCGCCCCATGCTCCGCAGGTCGGCCTCGGCAAACCGGATTCCCATCCCATCCCGGGTGAAGATCAACATGTCGTTGGCGCCACTGGTGGGACGAACCGATACCACCTCGTCTTCGCCGACCAGCTTGATCGCGACCAGGGTCTGGTTCCTTGAGTCGTACTCCTTGAATTCGGTCTTCTTGGCAACCCCATACTTGGTGACCATCACCAGGTAGCGACCGGTCTCGTAGTCACGAGTGTCGATGATCGCCTGGACCGTCTCCTCGGGCTCCAAGGGGAGCACCGACTGGGCCAGGACCCCCTTGGCAGTGCGCGACTGACGGGGGATGGCGTGGGCCTTGAGCCGATGGACCAACCCCTTGTTGGTGAAGAACAGCAGATAGGCGTGGGCGGTGGTGTGCACCAGATGCTGGATCACGTCGTCGCCCTGGACCTCGGCAGCCTTGATCCCACGGCCGCCGCGCGCCTGGGTCCGATATGTGGAGGCAGGGACCGACTTGATGTACCCGGTTTGAGAGACGGTGACGATGAGCTCGTCATCTGCGATCAGGTCCTCGAGCGACAGGTCGCCCTCGTCGGGGACGATCCGGCTCCGGCGGGGCTCGGCGAACGAGCCTTTGATCTCGGTCAGCTCGTCCTTGATGATCCCCCAACGCACCTTGGGATCGTCGAGGATACGCTGCAACTCGGCGATCACGCCCTGGAGCTCGGCAAGCTCCGAGCGCAGTTTGTCGACTTCGAGGGCGGTCAGACGCCTCAAAGGCATGTCGAGGATGGCATTGGCCTGGATCTCGGAGAGCTCGAACCGTTCGATCAGATTGGATCGAGCCTCTCCGGTGTCAGCCGATCCACGGATCAGCTGGATCACCTC
>DATDJH010000248.1:0-2075 GCA_036520635.1 Acidimicrobiia bacterium | reverse complement strand
GTAGCGGGCGACGATCTCATCCTGGAGAGCATCGATGACGGTGTGAAGCTGCCTGCGCTGGTTGGACAATTCCGCTTCGACCTCTCTCAACCGCTCAACGGCTTCGTCCAAGTCCTCGTTTGTCAACTCCGGGAGCTGGGTAAGGATCCCATCGTCCATGATCTGGTCGATCAGTCGGCGACCCGTGGTGGTGGGTAGCGGAGGCATCACGTCGATGTGGCGGAGGTTGGGCTCGGGGCCGAGGACCATACCGCTGGCGAGGATCTCGGGAAGTGCGTCGAGGAGGGACCGCTGCTCCTCCCCACTTCGCCGACGAAGCTCGAAGTTCAACAGATCCATTCGACCGTGGAGGAGGCGCCGGTAGTAGGAGATCTGGTTCTCGACATCCTCGGCGGTGTCTCGCCTCGCCCTCAACTCATCGAGGTCGATGGCATCGAGGCCGACGAGAAACTCGGGCTCGAGGACGGTGTCGATTCGGCGGAGTCCGCTCACTGTGTAGAGGTTACCTGCAGGCCGCGGCAAGAGTCGGATAGGGGTTCACCGCAGCGCCCCCGCCGGGGTGGATCTCGAAATGAAGATGAGGGGCCCCGCCGGCAGCGTTTCCCGAGGTGCCGACGAAGCCGATGGTCTGACCCTGGCCCACGTGCGCACCTGAGCCAACGTTGTAATCGGAGAGATGGGCGTAATAGAAGGAATGCCCGTTGTCACCCCGCAACCAGATTGAACTCCCACCCAGTGAGCTGTGCGAGATGCGAATGGTCCCCGAGGTAACGGCGTACATCGGCTCTCCGTAGCTAGCCATCATGTCGGTCCCTTTGTGACGTCGACCACCCGACCGCGGGAACCCCCACGAATTGATGAATGAAGAGCGCCCGGGAGTGATTGGGCAGATGAAGGATCCGACCTGCACCGAGCCGCTGGCCCGCTGCTTGGCTGCCGCTGCCCTCTCCCGTTGTTGTGTGTCATATTTCGAGGTGAGGGTCTTGCACTTGTCCGACAACTTGGCGTAGGCGGCTTGCTCGGCCTCCATGGCCGACTCCTGGCGGTTCATAGCGTCGAGCTTGTCGTCCTCGACAACTTTGAGCTCGGCGCGAGTGTCCGTCAGATCGCCGTTGAACCGATCGAGCTCGCTCCTCGCTGCGATCAACTCGTCGATCGAGCGTTGACCGCCGGTGGCGGCCTGGGTGAGAAACTCCGAAGTGGTCATCAGCTGATCGACCGATGACGCGGAGAGGATGATCCCGGGGCTGGAAAGGCCCCCCTGCATGTAGAGCTGGACCGCCTGCTCCTCGATCTGTTGTTGGATGCGATCGAGATCGTCGCTGTGAACAGCCATGGAGCCCTGAACCCTGTCCTGTTTGACCTCGACCTTCTCGACATCGTTGAGGGCGCCCTCGTACTCGAGGGCCGCATCCTCGAACTCTGCCTGGGCCGCCCGATATTCGTCGAGTTGCTGGCGCGAGTCAGCGCAGGCCTCATTGACCTGGGACTGCGTGATCGCCTGCGTGGCAAGTGGGAACAGAGAGGCCACCAAGGCGGTCACGGTGACGAGCAGAACGACGCGATGGTGCGTCCGCGCAGCAGCCATGCGATGAAAGGGTAACCCGGCTCGGTTCTTTGCTCTAGTCCATCCTGACGAGGGGCGTAGTGCCCGGAGACGAGTCAGAGGATGACAGTGAGCAGAGGGAAGAAGATCGCCGCGGCCAAGGCGGCCCCGTCGAGGGAGCTGAGCCAGCCCGGCGGGCGCTCGGTCAACGCCACCCGCCCGGTGCGCAGCATCGAAGCGAACCCGCGGCCCGCAACGAGAGCCACCGCGATCCCAAGGCCAATGAGGAGGTAACCGACCACGTCGAGGTCCCACAGGAACGCAGCACCAACGGCTCCGAGCACCGCGCCGACCGCGGTCATCGAGAATGGATCGACGACCGGGACTGATGGCATCCGCTCCACGATCGAGCCCAAGACCAACCCGGCAATCACCGAGACGAGGAACACATCGACCGCTTTGGGATCCGGGCTATGGGCAGACCGCGCCAGGATCATCGACGCCGTCCCCAGGCCGGCAAATAGGGACA
>DATDJH010000247.1:0-3607 GCA_036520635.1 Acidimicrobiia bacterium | reverse complement strand
ACCCACGGATTGGACCGGATCTCGACGCTCTTGCGCGATTCGAGGCCGGTGTAGAAGACGATTCCCTCCTCATCGAAGCTCTTCATCAAGACAGCTCTCCCCGAAGGCCGCCCTTCGATGGTGGAAGTCGAAAGCACAAATGCATTCGGTTCGTTGATCCCTGATGCGACCGAGGCGGTGAACCAATTCTCGAACTGGGAAGTCGGGTCGGCTGCCATCTCACCCTCCAGGAGACCTCGTGCCTCGTACTCCCGTCTGAGGCGGGCGATCCGGTCGTCACTCACCCTGCCGACGATAGCCTCGCCGATGTGAGCCACGACCAGGTAGTAAAAGGGCGCACCAGGATTTGGCGAGGGCTGAGGAGACGCTGTCCTCGTTGCGGCGCTCCGGCCTTCGACACCTACTTCGGTATGAAGGAGGACTGCAGCCAATGCGGCATCCACTTCGAACGCGAGGAGGGCTACTGGGTTGGGGCGCTGATCATCAACACGACGGTGACCTTCGCCACGTTTCTCCTGATCTTCGTCGGTGGCATCGTGATCACCTGGCCCGACGTCCCTTGGACGGGCGTGGGAGTGGTCACGATCGTCGCCAACGGGCTCATCCCCGTCGCCTTCTACCCGGTGTCCAAGACTCTGTGGCTTGCCTTGGAGATGGGATGGCACCCCTTGGAGCCAGAGGAAGTAAAAGCAGCGAGAGTGCGCTCGGGCTTGAGACTCGAGACCTAAAGCCTCTTTGCCACCTCATCCAGCATGATCTCGGTGGCTCCCCCGCCGATGCTCGCGATTCGGACATCGCGATAGAGGCGCTCGACTGCGGTCTCGGCAATGAAGCCCATTCCCCCATGGAACTGGACGCAGTCGTAGAGGACCCGATTGGCAAGCTCGCCTACATACGCCTTCACCTCCGACACTTCGCGCACGGCGTCCTCGCCCTGGTCGGTCAACCATGCCGCCCGATAAGTCAGCTCGCGACCGGCGTCGATTTCGGTCTGTCTCATCGCGATACGTTGTCGGATCGCCTGTTTATCCCACAGCGGGGAACCGAAGGCCCGTCTCCCTTTGACATGCTCAATGGTCAGCTCGAGAGCCCGTTGCGATTCCCCCAGCGCCTGACCCATGATCGCCAGTCGCTCGTTCTGGAAGTTCTCCATGATGTAGTAGAAACCCTGGTTCTCCTCACCGATCAGGCTGTCCTCATCGACCCACACTTCGTCGAAGACCAGTTCGCTCGTGTCCGACGACCGCCAACCCATCTTCTCGAGGGCCCGCCCCGTGCTGAAGCCCTTGGCTCCCCTCTCGACGGCGAAGATCGAAACCCCACGAGATCCCTTTACTTCTGGGTTGGTCTTGGCCGCGACAAACACCACATCGGCCAGGGCCCCGTTGGTGATGAACATCTTGGTTCCGTTGATGACGAAACCGTCGCCCTCGCGACGCGCACTAGTTCGGATCGCTGCGACATCCGACCCGGCGTCAGGCTCGGTGACGGCGATGGCGGCGATCGCATCCCCGGTAGCGAACTTGGGCAGCCAATGCGCTTTCTGTGAAGGCGTGCCGAAATTGACGACATAGGGAGCAGCAAGGTCCGTGTGGACGAGCACGGTGATCGTGAACCCCCCATAGGTGGACCTGCCCAACTCCTCAGCGAACACCACCGATGCCAATGCGCCGAGGCCCACCCCTCCGTATTCCTCGGGGATGCGCAACCCGAAGAACCCGAGTGCTCCCATCCTGCCAAGAACCTCTCTCGGGACGCCCTCGGTCTCCCAGGGAGCGGCGTTGGGGACGATCTCGCGCTCGACAAACGTGCGGGTCTGCGCCCTCACCGCTTCGAGGTCCTCGGTCATATAGACCGACTTCAAGAGAGGCCCTCGGCGGCGAGCAGGGCGCGTCCTGCCTTGCTGGCGTAGTTGAGCTCGTTATTCGCACAGAAATCCCGGGCGACACGAGCCACGCCGACAATGTCGATGTCATGGCTCACCCCTAGCCCGTCCAACATCCAAAGGAGGTCCTCGGTGGCCACGTTGCCCGTCGCGCCCGGGGCATAGGGACAACCACCCAAACCGCCTGCTGATGAATCCATCTTGTCGATGCCTCGCTCCAGGGCCACCATCGTGTTGGCGATCGCCTGTCCATAGGTGTCGTGAAAATGCACGCCGACCTTCTCCACGGTGACTAGGTCGAGCACCTCATCGAGGAGCCTCTCGACGTGCGCGGGGGTTGCCTTGCCGAGAGTCTCACCGAGGAAGACCTCATCGACTCCCCACTCGAGCAGGGTCTCAACAAGGTGAGCCACCCAATCGGGCTCTTGCTCACCCTCGAAAGGACAATGGGTGGCAGTTGACACATAGCCCCGGAATCGGAGTCCCCCCGGCGCCTCCGTGAGAATGCGACGGATCCGGTGCATCGACTCATCAACTGTGGCGTTGATATTGCGCTGGTTGAAGGTGTCAGAGGCCGCGGTCAGGAGCCCGATGCTGGTCAGACCGGCTTCGAGGGCAGACTCCAGGCCCTTCATGTTGGGCACCAGCCCCCAAAGCTCGAGATCGTCCCGCTGGCTAAGTCCCGCGAGGACTTCGGCACCGTCCGCCATCTGGGGAACGGCCTTCGCACTGACAAATGAGACGGCATCGAATGACCGCAGACCTGTCCCCGCCAGGGCCTCGATCAGCTCGACCTTGGACCGGGTGGGAATGGTGACGCCCAGGGATTGGAGCCCATCACGAGAAGAGGACTCCGTGACAGTGACCCTTGAGGGGAGGTTGCTCACGTCCGGGACGGTACCCGGCCCGCGTGGGCAATCTCGGGCTCAGGCCTCCAGCTTGAGTTGGGCGTAACTCTCGATCCGCCGAACTTGTTCGCCGCTCTTGCGCAGGCGAATCCCGATCTCTCCGTAGCTCTCGCCACGGGCTCGCAACTTCATAACGACCCTCTCTACTGGCCTGAGAGCCTGATCGTCAACGACGTGAGTCATCGGTGACTCGGACCTCAGGTCGATCATCGTCATGATCCGGGTGACGGTCCCGGGCTTCTTACCGACGCGGCGCGAAATCTCAGGCGGCTCCTGGCCGGCTTCGCTGAGGCGGACGATCACTCGCTCGATTGGTCGTAGGTCCTGGTGTTCCACTACCTGCTCCTTCTATCCGAGAACCGCATCCTGCCGATAGGGCTCGATCATGATGCACTCCCCCGGGCACTCCTCCGCAGACTCGATTGCGTCGGCGACCAGGGAGTCCGGAATCCGGGCGAGACCCCGGGAGCCCTCCGGGCCGTGGCCGTCTCCTTCGACCCCGTCGAAGACGACAGTCCGCCCGAAGTGCTTGGCCTCTTCCTTGACCACCCACAAGCCATCGTCTCTGCCGACAAACACGTCGGGCGTGATCTCCTCACATATGCCGTCACCGGTGCACAGGTCTTGGTCGATCCAAACCATTAGCTGTGTCTTGTCGGCCAATTCCTCACCTCGATCTCTGCCGCTCGCTCCGACCCTATCGCACTCGCCGCGATTCGATCACAAACACCCGGATCTGGCGGTGCGGAGCACGGTCCGCGTAGAGCAGATAGCCGGGATAGATCTGACTGGCGCGTTCCCAGATCCGGCTCTC
>DATDJH010000246.1:0-3563 GCA_036520635.1 Acidimicrobiia bacterium | reverse complement strand
AGACAGACCAGCGCTTCGATCTGGTGGTGCTCGACGATCTCGCGCATCACCGAGCGCCCGTCCATGGTGGTGCCGTCCTCGAGTTCCATCCTGTCGACCCGAGCTCGGCTGGTTCCGAGCACCGTTCCGCCCCGGGTCAGGATCCCGGAGAGAGCGTCAGAGTCGAGACGCACGAAACGGTTCAGCATCAGGCCCTGGAACCCATCCTTGAAGCCGATGACCTCCATCCCGTATGCCCGCTGGGCCGCCTTGCCGATGGCCCGGATCGCTGCGTTGAGCCCAGGACTGTCCCCGCCCGCGGTGAGAATGCCAATGGTTCGCGTCACCCGGCGATGGTATCGGGTCCCCGGGGGCGGCTCTGTCGAGCTGAGCGAGTAGCTGTCACCCCCGCATGCGGTGGGGAATCGCTTCCCGGTAGGTATTGGTGAGCAGGTCCAGCCCGACTTTGTGACCCCCGATCTCGAGGGAGTCGCCTCCAACAGTGCCAATCCGCCTCGCCACCCCGCCGGGGAGGGTGACAGTTCCCGGTTCCAACATCACCACGAAGCGATGAGGATCCTCCGAGAACAGGCTGGCGTCGGGTTGGACCCAGAGCTCGGCACCTACTCCGGAGGCGATGCAGATCTCGGCCACGGTCACCGCCAGGCCACCCGTGGAGATGTCGTGAAGGACCAGAACCTGATGGGCGAGCGCGGCAGCCAACTCGATCACTTCCTTCGCCGCTTCGGGCTGCGGTGCAGTCGGCCGGCCGCGATGAGCACCCTCGACCACCCGCTGGAACGCCGAGCCGGCGAGGTTGCCCGTCGCCTCGGGCCCCACTTCCCAGATCTCCAGGCCGGCATTGGCTCGGCTCAAACCGGGGAGATGGGTCGGGATCGGGTCGGCGAGACCGAGGAGCCCCACCACCGGAGTGGGGTGGATGTCTGCCCCATCGGTCTCGTTGTAGAACGAGACATTGCCGCCGACCACCGGGATGCCCAGGGCCTCGCAGGCTTCGGAGATCCCCTCCACGCTTTCCCGGAATTGCCACATCACCTCCGGCTTCTCGGGATTGCCGAAATTCAGGTTGTCGACGACCGCCATCGGTCGGGCACCGGTCATCGCCACATTGAGTGCGGATTCGTAGACCAGTCGGGCGGCCCCGCGTCTCGGGTCGAGCAGGCAGAGTCGGCCATTGCCATCGGTGGACACCGCAAGGCCCTTGGTCGTGCCCCGGATCCGGAGCAGCGAGCCGTCGCCCCCCGGGCCGCTCAGCGTGTTGAGGAACAGCATGTGGTCGTACTGCTCGTGGACCCATGCCGAGGACCCAATCGCCGGGTCGTCAAGAAGCTGGAGCAGGGCATCAACCGGTTCGATCGATGACGGCTCCGGAATCTCCCAAAGGTCGTCGAGCCAGTCGGGGCGGCTGTAGGGACGGTCGTAGAGCGGAGCGTCGTCGGCCAGCGAAGCTGCCGGCAGCTCGGCGACGGTTTCGCCACCATGACGGACGGTGAGGGTTCCGCCGGCCTTGACCGTGCCGACAACGGCTGAATCGATCTCCCACTTGTCGGCTATCGCCAGGACTGATTCCACGTTCGCCGGGGTGACGAAGGCCATCATCCGCTCCTGCGATTCCGACATCAGGAGCTCCGGAGCGGTCATCCCCAGCTCGCGGACGTGCACCGAGTCGAGATCGACGTCCATCCCGACCCCCGCCCTGCCCGCAGGCTCGGAGATGGCGCAGGCGAGCCCGGCCGCGCCCAGGTCCTGGATCCCCGCCACCAACCCGGCTTCGAAGATCTCGAGACAGGCTTCTATCAGCTTCTTCTCCTCGAACGGGTCGCCCACCTGGACGCTGGGTCGCTTCTCCTGGGAGCCATCGTCGAAGGAAGCCGAAGCCAGCACCGAGGCGCCGCCGATCCCGTCTCGCCCGGTCGCCTTGCCGAGGAGCACAGCCACGTTGCCCGGTTCACCTGCGGTGCCCAGCACCAGTTGCTCCTGGCGAAGGATCCCCAGGCACATGACGTTGACCAGCGGATTGCCCGCGTAAGTGGGATCAAACTCGATCTCGCCACCAACGGTTGGCACCCCGACGGCGTTGCCGTAGCCGGCGATTCCGGCCACAACGCCCCCGAACAGATAGCGGTTCTTGGGATCGTCCAACGGGCCGAACCTGATCTGGTCCCAGAGGGCGATCGGTCGGGCGCCCATGGTGAAGACATCGCGCAGGATCCCCCCGACACCGGTGGCGGCGCCCTGATAGGGCTCGACGAAAGAGGGGTGGTTGTGGCTCTCGATGCGTAGCGCGGCCAGCCAGCCGTCACCAAGGTCGACCACACCGGCGTTCTCCCCGGGACCCACCACCACCCATGGGGCCTGGGTTGGGAACCTGCGGAGGTGCGCCCTCGAGGACTTGTAGGAGCAGTGCTCGGACCACATCACCGAGTACATCGCGAGCTCTGCGGGCAGCGGGTCCCGGCCCAGGATTCCGACGACGGACTCGTATTCCTCGTCGGTCATGCCGAGCCGGCGGTGGACCGGCTGGCCGGTGATCGTCACGCGGGCACCAGCGAGTGGAGGAAGCTCTCCAATAAGACCAGCCCGTCGGCCGAACCCAGCAATTCGTCGGAGGCCCGTTCAGGGTGGGGCATGACTCCGACCACGTTGCCTGCCGCGTTGGAAATCGCCGCTGCCGACCCTTGCGATCCGTTGGGGTTGTCGACATAGCGCAGCACCATCCGTGCCCCGGAGCCGGGATCGACCCAGTTGCCCTCGTATGAGTTGAGCGGGATCCGGATCCGCTGCCCGATCTCGGCGCTGCGGGTCAGGATCGTTGAGACGTCGGTGACTTCGACCTCGACGAAGCGGCAGATGAAGGCCAGGTCCCGATTGGCAATCAGGGCGCCGGGAAGCATCCCCGCCTCACAGAGCACCTGGAACCCATTGCAGATCCCAAGAACCGGGGCACCCTTGGCGGCCATTCGCTCCACTTCGGACATCACCGGTGAGAACCTGGCTATGGCGCCGGTGCGCAGGTAGTCGCCGTGGGCGAAGCCGCCGGGGATGATGACGCCGTCGAAGTCGCCCAGGTCGGTCTCGCGGTGCCAGACGAGCTCGGCCTCGCCACCGAGGGAACGGAGAGCGTGGACCACGTCGTGCTCGCAGTTGGTGCCTGGGAACACGACAACCGCGGTCCTCATTCGCCAACCTCGACCCGGAAGTCCTCGAGGACCGGGTTTGCCAGCAGCTGACGGCACATCTCCTCGACACTGACCTTGACCTGCCCCGGATCGTCCCCGCTCACATCGAGGTGGATGATCCGGTCGACCCGAACAGAGTCAACGTTGCGGTGGCCGAGGTCGGTCAACGCCCGCATGATGTTGGTCCCCTCGGGGTCTGCGATCTCCGGCCTGCGCGTTATTTCGACGCTGACCCTCACTGCTGGCTCCGACCCAGATAGGTCTCGAAGCTCTCGCCGCTCACCCGCTCATAGGCCTCGATATAGCGGGCGCTGGTCTCGGCGACCACCTCCGGGGGGAGGTCGGGGGCGGGAGGGGTCTTGTCCCAGTCAGCGGCGTCCAGCC
>DATDJH010000245.1:0-3113 GCA_036520635.1 Acidimicrobiia bacterium | reverse complement strand
GATCCAGGCCACCTGGCTCGTCAGATCGAGGAAGGCCTGGATGCTCCGGTGATGGCCGATCCGATACCCGGAGCGGTGCTGGATTTCGATGACGACTCCTCACCCTGGCATACCATCGCCGAGATCCGGGCTCCCGATCGCATCGGGCTGCTCCACTCTCAGGCGATGGCGTTTGCCGCCGCCGGGGCTGACGTTTCTGCAGCCAGGATCACCACCGAAGGGAGCACCGCAATCGGCCGCTTCGATCTCAATGGCAGTGTTGGCGGGAAGCTGACACAGGTCGACAAGGATCTGATCCGCTCCTTCCTCGTCTCGGGTGGCTCCGCGAGCCGCGGACGGAGCACCAACTTGGTGAGAAGGTTGGTCAAAGGGCGATGAGACCGGCGTTGGTCGGTTCGAACCCGCAAGCCTCGTAGTAGAAGGTCTTGAGCTCGTCCTCGAAGTCGACGTGGAGCCACTCGCATCCTGCGTGTCTCGCATTCTCGACGGCGATCGCCACGAGCTGCTTGCCCACCCCGCTCCGACGAGCTGGAACGGCGACCAGGGTGTCGAGGATGAACGCGTGACCGGCGCCATCCCAGGCGACATTGACGAAGCCGATCAGGTCCTCGCCTTCACGGGCGCAAACCCACCCCAAACTGTGACTCTCGAGCTGGGACTCCCAGTCGTAGGCGACGGGCTCATGTCCAAAACCTTCGGCATGAAGTGCCTCGACCTCGCCGCTGTGGAAGGATCCACGCCATTGATAGGTGATCGCCATTGATCCAACTTAGGGAACAAGCACCATGATTCGGGCAATGTTTCCGGACCTAGCCACGAAGCGCCGGCGCGCCGGGGTGATCGTGCTGTTCACTCTGGCTGCCTGTGTTGGCCAGCCAGCGGCAGACGAGACGACCACGAGCACGGCTATAGCGGTGGCGACGACCTCCCCCCGGTCATCTCTCGAAGTCGGATCGTTGCAGGGGACCATCGTCTACTCGACAGAAAGCGCCGGGAACGATGACGTCTTCCTGGTGAAACTCGGCGATGGCGATCCCATCCGTCTCACCGATGGCCCTGAGAAAGAGTTCGATCCGGATCTGTCGCCGGATGGTGCCGCCGTCGCCTATCGGAACAACCCTGACGTGGCAAGCGATGAGGCCGACATCTGGGTCATGGATTCCGATGGTCAGAACAAGCGAAACCTGACCGACGCCCCAGAGCTCTCCAATTGGGCACCGGCGTGGACGCCCGATGGGCACATCGTTTTCTCCAGCATGCGTGGCGGTAGCGGTGGCCTTGAGTTGTGGTCGATGACGGCCGACGGCGGCGATGTGCAACAGGTGTCGGAGGGGTGGTGCGAGTACCCGGACGTGTCACCTGACGGATCCGAGTTCGTCTGCGCCGAAGCTGTCGGATCCAGGTACGACATCGTGATCGTCGATGGGGACGGCGGCCGTCGATCGGTCACCACGACACCAGTGACCGAGTTCGGCCCGAGCTGGTCTCCCGACGGGCAGTGGATCGTCTTCAGCCGCGATACCGGTGAGCACTGGGAGCTGTATCGGATTCGGCCGGATGGCTCCGACGAGGAATTGATCGCCCAGGAGGGTGTGTTCGCCACCTGGGACCCCGACGGTCATCTGGTTTGGAGCGGGCCGGGCGGGATCAACGTTGCCCGTGCCGACGGCTCGGGACTGGTGGTTCTCGACTATCCCGCCGGTTTCATCTCTTGGGGTGAGTAGAGCGGGCCCGCGCCCTAAGCCAGTTCCTGGGCTGACTTCGCTCCCAGACCTCTGAGCCATTCCACGAGGCTTGCTTCCCCGTTGCGGAGCGAGGCGTCGAGCGGAGTGAGCCCGTCGTAGCCCACCCAGTCCAGATCAGCTCCTTGCTCGAGCAGATACTGGGCGGTCTGGCGTTGACCTCCGTGACAGGCGCACCAGAAGGCCTCGGTCACCTCCTCTGACGCGGGATGGCCTTCGGCGAAGAATTTCTGCACCACATCAAGTAGGCCGAGGGCGGCGGCCTGCCACAGATTGGTTTCGGCCCCCCGCTCAACGAGACGGGCGGCGGCATTCCAAAGGCCAAACGCAACTGCGTCGGCAAGTGGTGTTCCCTCTCCGATCACAGCTCCGCGGGCCTCGATGTCGGCCCCGGCATCCAGCAGGGCGTCGAGGACCTCGACATCTTCGCTGCTTGCAGCCCAGTGCAACGGAGTTTCCGTGTGATGGCCGGCAAAGCGTGCGTCGACTTCGGCCCCTGCTCCGATGAGGAGCTCCACGGTTGCCCGATTGTTCGGGAAGTGCCCCGGCCAGTCGGTGGCGACGTGGAGAAGCGTGCGCGAAGAGCTCCCATCTCCGATTCTCGTGGTGGCCAGCGTCGGGTTCTCGGAGAGAAGCAGCGTCAGCTTCTCCAGGTCTCCGGTCTGCACCGCGATTGTGGCGAGCAGGGCCAGTTCGGAGTCGGCCGCGATCATGGCTCTCTCAGGCGTTGCTGTTCTTCCAGGCTTCGACCTGTCGGGCGATTGCCGCCGAGTCGAACCAGGTGTTCTCGTATTCGATCAGGCCATCTCGGAGATGAAAGAGGTGGAGGATCCTGATCTCAACCGGGGCTCCGCCGCCGTCGATCCCGGCCCATTGACCGTGGACGTGCCCGGTGACGTTGGACTCGTCTACAACCCACCCATCATCGGACTTGAAGCGTCGAACCGAGACGAAGTTGACGTCTGGGATGGCGTCGATGATGTCCGAGTAGACCGCACCCACCGCCTCCTTGCCGCGGACAGGGCTCAGGGGATGGGTGACGTCGTCCCATACGATGTCATCGGTGTAGGTGGCCAGGGTGGCGGCCACATCCTGGGCATTCTCCGCGGCGAAATGCTGATCGACGATGTCCATGAGTTTCTCCTTCGGATCCATATAACTCTGGTCCGGCCAAACCAGTTCGAAAATCTGTCACACCTACTTTGTATGTTCTCATCATGGGCAGGGGAGGGACCTCGACACAGGTCATGCCGATCATCATCCCTCGATTGGATGATCCGGCTTCGGCGTCAGCCGATGAGCGCGATGAGCATCTGATGCTGCTCGAGGCTGCCCGCCATTCCCTCGACGTCGAGTGGGCTCAGACCCTGG
>DATDJH010000244.1:0-9656 GCA_036520635.1 Acidimicrobiia bacterium | reverse complement strand
GGCGGAAGGCCTCCGGGCACGCCAGAAGGAGGCGGGGCGACTGATCGCAACGCTGGATGGCCCGGAGAAAGAGGCCGCCATTGCGGAAGTTGCCGAACTGGCGACCGCGGTCAAAGAGGCCACTGCTGAGGCCGATCGTCTCGCCGCCGAGTTCGATCAGGCCCTGCTCGAGGTCCCCAACTTGGTGGCGCCTGACGCCGCCGATGGGCACACCGAAGCGGACAGCGTGGAGATCAAGCGCGTCGGCAACCCTCGGTCGGATGGGCTGGACCATGCCACGCTCGGTGAGCGGCTCGACATCATCGACACCGCGCGCGGCGCCAAGGTTTCAGGGAGCAGGTTCGGATACATCAAGGGCAAGGGCGCAATGCTCGAGTTCTCCTTGGTGCGGTGGGCAATGGATCACTTGGTCGAGGCCGGTTTCACACCCATGCTCCCACCAGTTCTGGTTCGTGAGGAGGCGTTGGAGGGGACCGGCTTCTTCCCCGAAGCCAGGGAGCAGGTCTACGAGTTGCCCAAAGACGAGCTGTTCCTTGTCGGGACTTCGGAGGTTCCCCTGGCCGCCTATCACGGTGACGAGATCCTCGATGCAGATGCCCTGCCGGTTCGCTATGCCGGCTTTTCGACTTGTTTTCGACGCGAGGCCGGCACCTACGGGAAGGACACTGCCGGGATATTCCGGGTTCATCAGTTCGACAAGGTCGAGATGTTCGTGTTCACCACACCAGACGCCTCCGCCGACGAGCACGATCGCTTGCTCGGTGTCGAGGAAGCGCTGGTCCAGGAGTTGGAACTGCCGTATCGGGTGGTGAATGTGGCCGCCGGGGATCTGGGAGCCTCAGCTGCCAAGAAGTACGACATCGAGGCTTGGTTTCCGAGCGAGGGGACCTACCGCGAGATCACGTCCTGCTCCAACACAACCGACTACCAGGCCCGGCGTCTCAAGGTGAGGATGAAGACCGACGAGGGCAACCAGGTGTTGCACACGTTGAATGGCACTGCCTGTGCATTGGGCCGGACCATCATCGCCATCCTCGAGAACCACCAACGCCCTGACGGGTCGGTGGAGATTCCCGAAGCGCTTCGGCGCTACACCGGATTCGACTTGATCGAGCCGTGAGCGAGGTCTCGGACCCGATCTTTGCCCGGATCGCAGCCCGCTACGACAGGATCAACCGCATTCTCTCTCTGGGTCAGGAGCGGGCCTGGCGCCGGCGGGGAATCCAGATGTTGAGCCCGGGAACGGTCTTGGATCTGGGTTGTGGGACGGGTGACACCGACTTCGAAGGCCGAACGGTCGTCGGGTTGGATCCGGTCGTGGAGATGCTCTCGTTGAGTCCCGTCAAGGAGCGGGTAGTGGGGGTGGGCGAACAGCTTCCGTTCGCCGCGGAGGCTTTCGACGGAGCCTTCAGCGGATTCGTGTTCCGAAATCTGGCCTCGGTAGACGAGACCATGGCTGAGCTCTTCAGGGTCCTCCGACCCGGATGCGCAGCGGTTGTCGTCGACCTCTCGCGGCCGGTCAACCCGGCGCTTCGGATGCTGCACCGGCTGGGCTCGGCGGTGCTCCTCCCCTTGGTGGGCTTGGTGTTCGCCGGGGCTCCCCGCGAGTACTGGTACCTGCACCGATCTCTCGACTCGTTGCCCCCTCCAGAGACCCTGTTAGCCGGTCCTGGTCTGGTCCTTGAAGAGGTGTGGAGGATGGGTGTCTTCGGTTTCGTCTATGGGGCAAGACTGAGGAAGCCGGGCTGATCGTGCCCCCGCCGTCGAGGAGGCGCAGACGTCGGTGACGATGGCCGCCGGCTCAGGCCAGGCTGCCCTGCGTCACCCGGGACGGTCCGCTTAGGGCTGCTTCCTTCCGGATCTGACCCGATTCGCAGTGCCCCGCCGCGCAGGACCCGACCGTCAACACCACGTATCCACCCTCGAGCCGGCGTCACGCCACCCCTCGGGCGGGGAATTCGGTCCCGCTTGTAGAGGATTTCGGGTTCAGGGCACCCCTAGCGCCCCACCTAGCACGATCAACGGAGAGGCTACCGAGGCCCATCAGGTAGAGCGACATGGGCCGAGCTGGCGCCTGTTACCTTCGGTCGGCTGATGTCCACCAATCGTTACGGTCCGAACTTCGGAAAGCTCTTCGCGGCTGCGTTGTTGCAGGAGATCTCCTTCGTTCTCCTTGTCCATTTTCCGGGCTATCTCGACAGTCTGGGCGTGACCGAGTCCCTGATCGGGATCCTCTACGCCGGCGCCGCTTTCCTCGGTCTCTCTGCCCGACCCTTGTTGGGCCGGATTCTCGACCTCACCCACCGAAGGACCGTTCTGTTGGTGACGGGGCTGTTCAACGCCTTAGTGGTCCTTCTGCTCGCCACGACAACGGTTTGGGGTCCCTGGCTCTGGGGCCTGTTCCTCGCCCAGCGTGTTCTCCAAATCGCGCTGTTCACGACGATTCTCACCTATGCCGCCGACTCGATTCCGATCGAGCACCGCACGCAGGGGCTGGCGCTTTACGGACTTTCCGGACTGCTCCCAATCGCGGTTGGAGGAGTGGCCGGGGACCTCGTGATCGACGCCTTTGGCTTCCCGGCCCTGTTCGTTCTGTCAGCCACCGCCGGTGTCATTTCCTGGCTCCTGGTATGGCGGCTCCCGGTTCTCCCGGTTCTGGGTCGACGACCACGGCGTGGCTTCTGGCACTCGCTGGTCCAACGCAACCTGCTTCCTATCTGGTGGGTCACCTTGTTCTTCAGCATCGGCCTCGAGACCGTGTTCACTTTCACCCGGACCTATGTGGACGAGCGCCAGATCGGATCGACAGGGCTCTTCTTCGGTGTGTATGGCGTGACCGCGGCCACGATGCGGATTCTGGGAGGCGCCCATTACGACCGGGTTCCACAGAGACTCTTCATCGTGGGTGCTCTCGTCTCGTATGGGCTGAGCCTCACCATGCTCGCGCTCGCGGGCTCAGTGCCATTGTTGATTGTCGCCGCGGTCTTCGCCGGGTTGGCCCATGGGGCGATCTTCCCGATTCTGACCAGTCAGGTCGTCGGTCGCGCTCGAACCTCGGAGCGAGGATCGGCGATGGCGATCTTCACCTCGATTTTCGACATCGCGCTTTTGTTGGCCGCCCCTTCGGTCGGCCTCCTCATCGACGGCTTCAACTACAAGGTCGCCTTCGCCTGCGTTGCGATCGCCCTCGGGCTGGGAGCCACCGTATACGCGATATGGGATCGGCGAATAGTCGCTCAGGCCGCCCTGGTCTGAGTCAGCGCCGGGCGGCGAAGAAGTCCTCGAGGATCTGAGCGCACTCTGCGGCCAGCACGCCATCGACCAGTTCGATGCGGTGGTTCAGTCGCCGATCCTGTGGGATGTTGTAGAGGGACCAGGCCGCTCCCGCCTTGGGATCTGCGGTGCCGTAGACGATTCGACCGAGGCGGGCCAACACGGCGGCTCCGGCGCACATCGGGCAGGGTTCGAGGGTGACCACCAGGGTGTATCCATCGAGCCGCCAATCGCCGAGTTCTCGGGCTCGACGCGAGAGCACCAGCATTTCGGCGTGCGCAGTCGGATCGGAGAGCTCCTCACGTCGGTTGTGATCGAACTCCACGATTGCGCCATCGCCGTCGAGGAGGACGGCGCCCACGGGAACATCCCCGGCCGCTCCAGCCGCGGCAGCCGCCTCGAGGGCGGCTCGCATCGCAGGCTCGTATTCGGAAGGTGATATGGGTTGGGGCACGGTTGCGGATTATCCTTTTCCTGCCTGCCGGTTCCGGCTGGCATCCAGGAGGGATCGCATAGTCTGGTCTAGTGCGCGGCACTGGAAATGCCGTTGGGGGTTTACGCTCCCTCGAGGGTTCAAATCCCTCTCCCTCCGCTACCGACCCTGGAGGGGTCGCATAGTCCGGTCTAGTGCGCGGCACTCGAAATGCCGTAGGGGGCTGACGCCTCCTCGAGGGTTCGAATCCCTCCCCCTCCGCGACCCGTTGTACGTTCTACCCAGTGTGCGACGCAATGCACCATATGGAGGGGTGTCCGAGTGGTCTAAGGAGACGGTCTTGAAAACCGTTGGGCCCAATAGGGTCTCGTGGGTTCGAATCCCACCCCCTCCGCGTACCTGGTGCCAAGTAGTTGGTACCTTGTATGTCGGCGGCCAGCCGCCGTCATAAGGAGAGGTGGCCGAGTGGTCGAAGGCGCTCGCCTGCTAAGCGAGTAGGGGGCGTTAAGCCTCCTCGAGGGTTCAAATCCCTCCCTCTCCGCGAGATATTCCACTGATAGCTTCGCTCAGATGAAGTCACCTCTCATGGTTCTGGCCGCGGCGCTTGCTCTCGCTGCATGCGGTGGGGCCGCATCGGCGACCTCCAGCAGCGTTGCACCTACATCGACGAGTCAAGTCACCGCGACGTCGATGGCGACGACAACCACGCAAGGGACGTTGCCCATTGCGTGTCCTAACCCCGAAGGCGGTGCCTGTCTCGGGCTGCTGGTCGCAGGGACCTACCAAACCTCGATCTTCGAGCCTCAAATCACGTACGTGGTCACGGATGGATGGGCGAACTACGAGGACCTGCCAGGCAATTTCCTGTTGGTGCCGCCGGGCAACGACCTGGCGGGAGTCAACGCCGGGACCAGCGACTACATCGGCATCTATTCGAGCATCGCGGTCGCGGATGCCGGGTGTGTTGAACAAGCGGCGCCGGGGGTGGGAACCACACCCTCGGACATCGCGGCTGAGCTCACCGGCAGGCTCGGCCTGACAACGACCTCACCCGAACCGGTATCGGTGGGCGACTTGGAGGGCGTCGTATTCGATATCCGGCTGGCCGATGATTGGAGCGATGTCTGCCCGTTTGCACCAGACCTGCCCCTTGTCCCCTTGATCATCGGCGTACCTCCCTCCGGTCTGCTTCATGTGATGATCCCGGAGTTGACCCTCCGCCTTTACCTGTTGGACAGATCGGGATCCACCCTCGCCATCGAGGTCAACGATCTCTCCGGAGGCGAGAATTTGGACGGCTATTCATCGATCATCGACGAACTCGCCTTCGGTGACTGAGGGGTTGGGTCGTCCGGCAGGGGCGGTGACGACGTCTCAAAGAGGACGTGTATGGTCCCGCCGCGATGCGGTCTGTAGTCAAACTCTCCACGACATTGGCCCTCGCGTTGGTGCTGGTGGCGGGGATGTTCCCACTGACCGTGCTCGCCGACCCCTATGAGAGCACGGTTTCGATTTCGAATCCTGACCTGACCAAGGCGTGCGGTCTCGACGTCCTGATGATCCTCGACGAGTCCGGCTCGATCTCGTCTTCTCATGCCACCGACGAGGTCCAGGATGCGTTCCGGGCCTTCGTCGGCTCACTGAACAACACCGGGTCCTCGATGTCGACTATCGAGTTCTCCACCGTCGCTCGGTTGCCCTCGATTGGCGGGCTGCCGGGAGGCGAGTACATCACGATCGACGACAGCACGCTGCCTGACTTCGAGGACTACATCGCCAACCGGTACAACCCAAACAGCAAGACCAACTGGGAGGATGCCTTCCGTGTCGGGCGCTACTTCGCTCCTCGCCCCGAGATTGCAATCCCGCACCTTGTGGTCTTTATCACCGACGGCGACCCAACCCGGGTGATTCGCAATGACCGGGTAACCCCGACCGAGTACCGGACCAAGGTGCCCTTGTCCGACGATGAGACCACCGATTCCAACGAGAATGCGGGGGTCAAGCCAGCCGTTCCCAACGCCAACGCCCTGAAAGCCGCCGGGTCTCACATTCTGGCGATCGGTGTGGGATCGGCCTTGCAGAACGATGATTCTGTCGATCGTTTGGTGGATGTTTCCGGCCCCAACATCTTTGACGGGACCGGTGACTTCGATATCTCAACAACCGACGTCTATTTGGAAGCCGACTTTGACGAGCTGGCCGACGCCCTTCGCGACGCCGCCTTCCAGCTGTGTGCCCCGTCGGTCACGATCCGAAAGCTCTACGACCCCACACCTGACCCGAACAGTCTCGGTGACGCAGTTCCGGGGGCGGGGTGGACGATGACCGGGACCGTGCTCTCGGTGCCCGCCCCGAACCTCTTCGACTGGGTGTTGCCATACGACCAGGCCGGTCCGGCGACCGCACCAGACTCGGTCACCGGAGTAACCGACGGTGCCGGATTCGTCACCTTCCAATGGACGCCGTTCAATCCCGATGGCAACTCCGGTTTCCAGCTGACCGAGGTCTCTCCAGCCAACCCACCGGACCCACCCGGCGGCGGCTACTCGAACGTGCCAAGCCAGACGAGGTGTAGCTACCGCACACCGGACACACCGGACACGCCGTTCACCATTGGCACTATCGACCCCAATGGCGGGTTCACCATCGACATCCCGCCGGAGTCGATCGTCACCTGCGTCCTGGTCAACATCGCGGACCCGGTGCCGGGAATCGAGATCGAGAAGTCGACCAACGGCTCCGATGCCGACTTCGTCCCCGGGCCCGTGATCCCTGTTGGCGACCCCGTCACCTGGACATACCTCGTGACCAATACCGGGAACACGACCTTGAACAACCTGGTGGTCGAGGACTCGGATCTCGGTGTCGTCACCTGCCCCACGACCATCCCCATCGACCAATCAGTGACCTGTACCGCCACCGGTGTCGCCGTGGCTGGGCAATACGAGAACATCGCCACGGCGACGGCGACGGACACCCACGGCATCACGGTCGATGACGATGATCCCTCGCACTATTTCGGGGCGGCCCCCGGGATCGCGGTCAAGAAGTTCACCAACGGTGAAGACGCCGACAGCCCCTTCGGTCCCGGAATCCTCGTCGATGACCCCGTGAACTGGACGTACGCGGTCTCTCTCGGCGGAGGCAATGTTGCTCTGGAGAACGTGACCCTGGTCGACGATGCTGGGACTCCTTCGGTTCCCGGGGACGACTTCAACCCAACGCTCGACAGCGGGGATGACGGAGATGGGATCCTCGAGATCGGTGAGACCTGGAACTACTCCGCAGTTGGAACAGCGGTCCCCGGGCAATATGAGAACTTCGCCTTCGCGGCAGGCGATCCGGTGGGGCCGAGCACCGTCCAGGTCGTCGACAACGATCCCTCCCATTACTACGGCGTGATCAGCTCGGTCTCGATCAAGAAGTACACCAACGGCGCCGACGCTGACCTTCCAACCGATCCCGACGTTCCAGTGATCAAGGTTGGCGACCCGGTGAACTGGACCTATGTGGTGACCAACACCGGCAATGTCCCGATCATCTCCTGGGCGGTCACCGACAACATCGAAGGAACGGGAGCCTGCGTCCGGATCTTCATCAGAGTCGGGGCCAGTGCCACCTGTCACATTCCAGGGACAGCCGAGGAAGGGCCCTACGCCAATATCGGGACAGTCAACGCCACCGACATCCTGGGCAATCCGATCACAGACAGCGATCCTTCCCACTACCGCGGTGTCCAACCCTCCCTCAGCATCGTCAAGACGACCAACGGGGACGACGCCAATGTTCCGACCGGGCCCTTCATCTCCGTGGGCGGGGTTGTCACCTGGGACTACGTGGTGACCAACACGGGTTCGGCCGATCTGACAGACCTGGTGGTCACCGACCTGAAGATTGGCGGGCCGCCCGGGTTGGTCACCTGCGATGACACCGACCTAGCGGCCGGTGCGTCCACCAACTGCCAGGCCACCGGAATTGCCGTCGCCGGGCAGTACACCAACCTGGCATCGGCGGTCGCGATCGACCCATTCGGCGATCCGGTGACTGCCTCGGATCCCTCCCATTACTTCGGCGCCGACTCTGCGATCACCCTCAAGAAGTACACCAACGGGGTGGACGGCAACGAGCCGAACGGGGTCCTAATCCCGGTTGGTGACCCGGTCGAGTGGACCTACGAGATCATCAACCGCGGCAACTCCACCCTCGACAACATCGGGTTGGTCGATGATCAGATCGGGGCCGTCGCCTGTCCGGTGACCACGCTGGCGCCGGGGGAGGCGACGGTCTGCTCGGCCACTGGTGTCGCAGAGCGTGGTCTGTACGCCAATGTGGGAACGGTGACCGCGACTGATCCGCTTGATCAGGTGGTGACCGCCACCGACCCCTCGCACTACTACGGGTTCTTGCTCCAGATCGACATCGAGAAGTCCACCAACGGCGAGGACGCCGATACACCGACCGGGCCCTCGATTCCGGTTGGTGACCCAGTGACCTGGACTTATGTCGTCACCAACCCCGGTGACTTCTACTTCTCCAATGTGATCGTGACTGACGATCAGGGAGTGATTCCCGTACTCCAGAGTGGCGACACCAACGGCGATACCTTCCTCGATCCCGGTGAGATCTGGACCTATGAGGCGACAGGCAGCGCGGTGGCGGGCCAGTACGAGAACACCGCCACGGTGCAGGGCACCGTGGGCCAGGAGCTCGACAACATCATGACCGACTCCGACCCCTCGCACTACTTCGGCCTCGACGCCTCGATCGACATCCAGAAGACTCCGGACGTAGCCGTGGTCGAGGTGAACGCACCCCACACCTTCGACATCACCGTGACCAATACAGGCAATGTCACCCTGACAGATGTGGTGGTCACTGATCCGGTCACGCCGTCGTGTAATCGCTCGATTGGAACCATGCTCCCCGGAGCGGCCGTGACCTACAGCTGTGACGTCGCCCATGTCACCGGGTTCATCAACAACACCGCGTTCGTCGTCGGCACCACCCCCCAGGACACCACCGTGGATGACCAAGACTCAGCAGCGGTCACCCTGGTCGGGGCCGGTGGCACCGCGGCGCTCGGCGACACGGTGTGGCATGACCTCAACCGAAACGGAGTTCAGGAAGCCGGCGAACCGGGCATCCCCAATGCGAGAGTGACTATCGGCTTGGACCCGGACACGGTCACCACCTTGGCGGCACCGATCGAGATCACGGTGGTGACGGATGAGACCGGTCACTATCTGGCGGGGAACCTGGTTGCGGGGGTCTACACCGTCACTCTCGACCAGTCGTCGGTGCGGGGCACACTGACCACCCCCGGTTCATATCAGATCACGCTGGTCACCGGCCAGGTGGATCTCGAATCTGACTTTGGGTTGGCTGATGCCTTGCCATTCACCGGCATCAACAATATGGAGTTGCTCATCGAACTGGGCATAGCCCTGCTGCTGGTCGGGACGATGCTGATCCTGGGTTTCCGCGAGGAGGAATCCGGCTAGATCGGTCCTAGGCGTTGTTGTCCTCCCTGACCTTCTTCACGAAGATCAGCGGCAGAATGAGGCCTGCGAGCAACGCACATAGCCAGACGATCACGGTCGCTGCGATCCAGGTGGTGAATCCATCGATCGTCAACCCCTCGTTGACCAGACTGGTGACCAGGAGACCCACGAAGGTAGCAACCAGAGCCACACTGCCTCGCATCGCCCCAGAGCCCTTCAACGTCATTTGCGTGAACAGCGGCGAAACAAGGACCTCGACAAGGGTGAAGAGCAACACGGCCATGATGAACGCCGACCCGCTAAGGGTCATGCCGTCGAGCACGAGGTCCGCCACCCAAAGGCCGAGGGCGTTTGCGGCAAGGTAGAGAAGGGCTGAAAAGAGCCATCTGATCACGGGTGCACTCCTTGGTACGGGATCGTGGGGCAGAGCCTACGTCGGACACTTC
>DATDJH010000243.1:0-3698 GCA_036520635.1 Acidimicrobiia bacterium | reverse complement strand
CACCACCATCCGTCCCCAAGTCCAGGCGCGACTTGGATGCTGCACCATCGACAAGACCAGGAGATGCGTGAGCCACATCACGAGGAGGTCGGTCCGGTTGACTCCCTTGAGGGCATCGGGGGTGAATATCTTCGCCCGTTTGGCGATTTCGAGGTAACGGGGGAGACGCTCCGGTTTTGGCACGTGGCGCTGGGTCACCTGGTGGTAGTTGACGTTGAGGCCAATGATCCCGTTGCTTCCGTCCTCGAGATCGAGGACAAAGGCGACGTCGAAATCGCTGAGATTCCCCAGGTATGCAGGGTCGAGACGACCGGGAGAATGTGCAAAGCGGACCTCGGAAACCGTGCCTGGCGTGTCCGGCCACCAGGTGTGGACCGCACGGTCGGCTAGGGCGGTGTCGGCCGCCAGTTCGCCGAACAGATTGAAAGTCATGGCCGTCGACGAGAGCAGGTCGGCCCACAGTCCCTGGTGATCGAAGCTCTGCTCCCGTTCGATGAATGAGGTTCGGGCTCTCGCAGCATCGAGTGCTGCGACATTGAGGAAGGTGGCACCGGTCTCCTTGGCGTATTCCAGTGGGAGGTTGCTGCCCACGAGTCGCACCGGAACACGAGGTCGGGGTCGGATCGGCTGGGTGCCGATCGGGTGACCGTTGGCCTCCCGCCACATCGCCTGGTGATAGCGCAACGCCCGGCGGAACTCGGTCATCGCCGGCGGTCCTGGAACCCTGTCTGCGGTCTCCCAACAGTCCGCGGCCTCGAGGATTTCCTGGGAAAGAGGTAGACCCATCCAGCGATCGTAGATCGCGCTGGCTGCTGCGATCGGGTGATGTCAGTCGGCGTAGGGTGCGGAAACTGACGAAAGGTGTCGTGAAATCCGCGGCACGCGTCTGCAGGAGGAACAGGAGCATGAGCGTTGGACCAATCCAGGCTTTTGTTATCGGCTTTCCCGACAATGACATGTTCGAGGGTCGGATCGCCGAGGAATTAGGACGCCTAAGTGGTATCGGACAGATTCGCGTCATAGACGCTGTGGTCGTGACCCGTGAGGGCGACGACGTCGCGGTGCTTTCGGTGTCCGACCTCGACGACGAGGAGCGAGCCGAGTTGCGGACCGTGGTGGGCGCCCTGATAGGGCTAGGCGTTGCAGGCATCGATGGTGCCGTTGCTGGCGCCGAGGCGGGAGCATCCATCGACGTGGACGCACTGACCGCTGCCGAGATGGTCGGTGCCAGCTTGATCGAAGGGCTTCCCGACGGCAGCTCGGCGCTCGTCCTCGCGATCGAGCATCTCTGGGCGATACCGCTCCGTGATGCGGTCCGCGACGCGGGAGGAGTGGTCATGGCCCATCGCAGTCTCACGGCTGAGGACCTGATCGCGATGGGGATGGCCATCGGCATGGAAGCCGAGATGGACATGGAGAAAGAAGAGCTCGCCGACAGCGAGGCCTGATTCTGACGGATCCGGGCCGAGAAGAAATACATCGTGGCTGGTGGAACGGCCCCGTGTAGTTGCTTCTCGGCGATGAGCGCCCTCGGGAGGACTCGAACCTCCGACACCAGGTTTAGGAAACCTGTGCTCTATCCCCTGAGCTACGAGGGCGAGGGCGAGGGCGACCCGGCTCACCGCCATTCAAGGGAAAGAATAGAGGCCAGGCCCGAATCGGACCTGGCCTCTGCGAGTTGGTTGGGGCTGGTGCCTTAAGACCGGCCTTCACACTTGCATCGAGGGACCGTGCACATCGCCTGGCGGTGCTCCTTGTTTGGGTGCCCGCAGCCGTTGCAGCGATCCGTCTTCGGTTTGTAGTCGCCGCGCTTTGGCTTGGGGACCGCTTTGATCAACGAGAGCGCTCTTTGGCAAGGTTGACGGTGAGCTGGCGCCCATCGACGTCCTTGCCGTTGAGAGCATCGATCGCCTTCTGGGCGGCGTCAGATGAGTCCATCTCAACGAAGCCGAACCCGCGCGAACGGCCGGTGTCACGATCGGTGACGACCTGGGCCTTGCTTACGGTGCCATGGGCGGCGAAGAGATTCTCGAGGTCGGCTGAGTTCGTGTTGAACGTCAGGTTTCCGACATAGATGTTGGTGGCCATTGTGCTGCTCCTTCTTGGAAGCTCGAACCGTCTGATTGCTCAACGCCCCACAGGTCTCCTTGCGAGAACCTCGTTCTTGGGGAGCGGGGGTCCGGCTTGGCCCTGCGGCGTCTTCACCCGACGGAACGACAGAAGCGAAGAAAGGGCGCAGCACGCATTAGGCGTGCGCTGTGCAAATGAGTGTAGTCCTTCGTTGTGGACAACTCCTGGTCGGGGCGGTCATTGACCCCAACACTCCGGTTTGGGCATGTCGTCGGGCCAGGTCGGCACACCTTCCAAGACCCTGGCTCGAGCTACTCGATACTCAGGTGTTACCTCATGGCCAGAATGGCCGTGCCCGGTGCACACCTGCCAATTCGAGAGCGCGATGGTTTCGATGAATTGACCGCCGATCGGGTCATCGTCACGCCACAGGTTGATCCATCTGTCCTGGAATCTGCTCGCTACCTCGGCAACCAATCCATCGATGTCGGCGGCCGGGAACATCGCCGGGAACAGGACGCCGAGTTGGGATCCGTAGGTGACGAAGGAGTCGGGGAGATCGGCTTCATCCATCTGGGACAACGCCACGGCAGAGATGAGAGTCCCTTGGGAATGGGCAGCAAGGATCTCGCGGTGATTGGCCTTCAGTTCCTTCTGGAGGCCTTTGACTGCGATTGGCCCGTATCCGGGTGGCGCCAGGGGATGAAACCATCTGGGCCAGAAGGAGCCCACATCCCACAAAATCCCAACCTGGCGCCGACTCTTCTCTCCCTGTCTGACGCCTGAGATGATGCTCTTGAGCATGAACAGTCCCGGGATCAACACAGTGACGAAGACGGCGATGTCCACCAGTTGGCGGGTCAACACGAAGTCGAGGCCAAGGAACGACGTCTTGAAGTCATCTCCCGTAAGGAGAACGAGTGCAGCTGCTCCGATCGGGACGAGAAGACCGAATTTCCACCCTTTGGTCGCGGAGATCCGCCACCAGGCGAGCAGGACGATCAGGGCGCCCATGGCGATGGCGATGTTCCAGACCAAACTGCCTGAGTCAGCCACGGTCAGAGACTTCGGCGTGAACCCGACGAACATTGCCTTGCCGAAATTCGTCGAGAAGATCCCGGCGATGCCCGTCACGTCAGCCGCCCGGGCGCTCTCTCGACCGGACTGGAAGAGGACCAGGACTCCGAATCCGATCCCGTAGGCCGCCGCCGCATAGAACACCCACGGCCCGCGGAGGACTATGCGCCGCAACAGCGTCGTCAGTTCCTTTTCGCTGCTCCGGGGGTGGGGGATCGCGCTCAGGATCAACGCGGTGATCACGATTACTCCTATCAGGAACAACATCGCCACCGCTACGAACCCGGCACCGTGTGCGACGAGGACCGGTTTGATGTCGGCCAATTGCTCGGCGATGAGACCCACCGCAATCCCGAGCACCGCCCCGAACTGCGAGGCAACGACCAGGGCTCCAACGGTCAGCCAGCCGGCATTGAAGACGCAGGCCATTGCGGACACACCGAGAACCACGGTGATCGCGAAGGTGAGGTTGTGCAGGCCCTCCATTTCGAGTCCGGGCGGATCGGAGAAGGCGATGGCCCCCACACTGATCAAGGCGAGAATCAGCGATG
>DATDJH010000242.1:0-4400 GCA_036520635.1 Acidimicrobiia bacterium | reverse complement strand
TCGAGAAGTCCGGCGTAGCCAATGACAATGTTGAGGCCGAGGCCCATCAGCATGAACAGAGACACGTTGATGAGCAACTCGTTGATGACGCCACCAAGGATCGTCGGGAGGACGGCGATCCCGACCGCGAGCAGGATGAAGGCGAGAGTCGATGGTCGGGAACGCCCTTTGGCATCGGCCCCGACCAGACGTTCACGAAGCACGCTTCGACCGCCTACGAAGAAATAGGCAAGCACCGTGACGGCGACGAAGATCGTCACCGCTGCATAAATGTTGAGGCCACCGTTCACCGCATATAGGAACTTGGGTATGGCGGGGGCGAAATCAAATACATCGGTCACAACGAGCTCGAGGAAGGCCAGGCCCAGCACCCATAGCGCACCCAGGCCAACGGCCTTCCGAGCCCGATCGGGGAGGAGGCGAATCGCAGCACCAGCAGCCCCAGCGACAATCGCAGCGAGAGTCAGCAATGCCAGACCAACACCAACTTCTTTGCCAAAGGTCATGACACTGACTGTCGGAGGCCCCATCTTGGGGAAAGTGTCGGTGACATCGACAAGATGGATCAGTAGGACGTACAGCGAGGTTGTGATCCCACCGACGGCGCCGATGATGGCCCCGGTGAGGACGTCTTTGACATTCGGGGGCTCAGTCTCGAATCCTTCGAGCGCCTCTCGTTTGGTCGAGGCCCAGGCAATCACCAATGGGAGGCCAAAAAGGGTGGCGTACCCCATGGCCAGGATGGGTGAGATCAACATCTTGTTGTTGAAGACCGCCACCATGCCGATCCCCCCAACGAAACTCATGGAGAGACCGGCGATCAGGCCTCTCTTGATGCTGAGGGGCACACTCATACCCGGTCCTCGGAGCCGAGCTGCTCCCCGAGCAGGCCCGAAGGCTTGAAGATCAGAACCAGGACCAACGCACTGAAGGCCACGAGATCCTTGAGCTGGGAGACCGACGGGATTCCGAGCCCGGCCAGGATGAGCAGAGGCCCGACCCCCTCAAAAAGCCCGAGCAAAACCCCACCGAGCATGGCGCCAGGGAGGTTGCCCACTCCACCCAGCACCGCTGCGGTGAAAGCTTTGATCCCGGGCAGGACCCCGGTGGTGAAATCGACGCTGCGGAACAACAGGGCCCACATCAGGGCGGCCACCCCGGCCATGGCGCCACCGATGGCAAAAGTGGTGACGATGGTGCGATCGACGTTTATCCCCATAAGGCCGGCGATTTCCTTGTCCTCGGCCACCGCCCGCACCGCGCGGCCTGCCTTGGTCCGCGTCACGAAGTACCAGAGCCCGATCGAGGAGAGAATGGCCACCCCTATCACCATCAGCTTGGTGACTTCGACGGGGACCCCCAGGATGTTGACCTGGCCGCCCATGGCCCCGGGAAGGGCGGGATAGGTGCGAACTCCCACCCCAAACAGCCCTGCGAAGGCGTACTGGAGGAAGAACGACACCCCGATCGAGGTGATCAACGGGATCAAGCGCGGGGCACCTCGGAGCCGTCGGTAAGCGATCTTTTCGATGAGGACAGCGCTGAGCATCGAGGTACCCATGGCTACGACGAGGACGATCAGGATCGATGGAATCGGGTAGGCGTCCCAGAAACCGCTCTGAGAGAGGGTGTTGGCGGCGACGAACCCGATCATGGTCCCGGCCATGAACACTTCGCCGTGGGCGAAGTTGATGAATCCGAGCACGCCGTAGACCATCGAATATCCGAGGGCGATCAGCCCATACATCGCCCCTTGGCTGATGCTGGAAACCACCAGGATCCGCCATTGCTCAGCGTTCGGGCCTTCACCCGCCAGGAAGAGCTGGATCGAACCGAACAGCCCAACCGCGATGGTGATGATCGCCGCAATCCTGATGAACCAGAGAAATGAGTCGACCCAGTTGAATCGAAACCGTCGGGTCTTGGTTGGCTTGATCTCGGTGGTCGTCGTCACGAGGTGGGGGGACTATAGAGAAAGCCCCGGTCTCATTACCGAGAGACCGGGGCTTTTCTGACTAGCAGTTCGTCCGAAGACGAATTATCGGATCAACTGGCGCCCACGAACTCGAACACGACGTTCTGCTTGCCTGCCGCAATGTCAGACGGGTCGGTGTTCTGGACAACGGTGATCTTGGTTGCACCACAGTCACCAAAGTCGTCACAGGACAGAGTCCCGATCAGACCTGCGAAGCCTGAGACGCTGTTCAGCTGGTCACGCAGCGCCTGACGATCGATCGTCAGGTTGCCACTGCCGTCGTCCACCGCCACGGTGTTGATGGCATCGAGCAGCATGACTGTTGCGTCGTAGGCATGTGCCCAGAACGCAGCCGTCGGCGCCTCACCGAAGGTCTCGTTGTAGGCAGCGAGCACCTCGTCAGCCGACTTCCCGGTGACCCCATTGGCATTCGCGCCATAGCGCTGGTCGGGACCTGAGAAGTACATGTCCGCCGACTCCGGGAGTTCCATGAAGTTGTCGACCAGGAGACCGTCGGCGGCCATCAGGAGGACATCCTCCAGGCCTGATACTCCAGCGATCTGCTGAACGATGAAGTTGCCCTCGGGCGGGAAGATCGGGAAGAAGATGGCCTCGGGTGCTGCACCCGCCACTTCGGTCAGCACGGGCACCATGTCGGTGTCGCCCTTCTGTACCGCGGTGTAAATGACAACCTCTCCACCCAACTCCGTGAAGGCGTCGGCGAAGGCGGTGGCCAGACCATCGGTGTAAGGGTCGCCGTCATGGATAGCGGCGGCCTTGGTGATGCCCTGCTCCACCATGAACTCGGCCGCGGCACGACCCTGGTAGAGGTCGTTGTGGGCGGTCCGGTAGTAGCCGGGGAAGTAGTTCTCGGCCGCCGTGCCCGCCAGGTCTGAGGTCAGAGAAGGCGAGGTATTGGACGGTGAGATCATCACCAGACCGGCATCTGAGATCAGAGGCATCGCACCGGCGGCAGCGCCGGAGCACGAGGTTCCAATCACACCAACAACCTGTGCGTCAGCCACGATCTGGCTGGCTGCTGCCTGCCCACCGTCAGCGGAGCACAAGTCGTCGAGACCGGTTCCAAAAGTCACATCGTGACCCTGGATCTGGCCATAGTCGGCAATGGCGAGTTGAGTTGAGTTCTGATTCGGGATACCTAGCGTCGACACGTCGCCACTGATGGCTTCGAGCGAACGGATTTGGATGGCCTCTCCGGCGGCGACAGTTACGGAGCCGAGGCCCTCGTCTGGCGCTGCCGTCGTTGTGGTCTCAGCTGTCGCTGCCGTGGTAGTAGTTGCCTCACTACCAGCAGTGGTCGTCGTTTCGCCACCCTCCGAGCCGCCACAGGCGGCCAGGATGAGCGAAAGGACAGCCAAAACCGTGAGAAGCTTGAGGCCTCTCTTTGTTTTCATGTGTTTCCTTCCTCCACTTGGTCAGAGCGGCACGACTAGAAGCCGCGCCGTATGGGGCGACTTTAGACCCCAAATTCGGTTCCGGCACCCTGAGCAGCCCTCAAACCCCGTTATCGGCGTACCGTGGAAGGGTGGTCCAAGCATCGAATGTCGTGGAAGATGCCAAGGATTCGCCGACTCGGAGGCCGAATCGCACGGGCCTGGTCTGGTTGGTCGCCGGACTCCTGATCGGGGCCGGGCTCGCAGTTGTGTTTCTCGACACCGATATCGCTCCGGAACCGTCGACCACCACCTCGACATTGGGCCCACAGGAGACGCGGGTGGTGTCGATTGCCGGGATTAGTGAGGAGATCCCGGGGTTTCCGGATGGATTCATGGCCATCAAGCGAGGAGAGGGTCTCGGCCTCGAACTCTTGGTTTGGCCCGAAAGCGGTGATCCCACGGTCAGGTCGGTTCCCTTTGGGACCTCGTCACCGCCCGATCCAGTGGCGTTCGACCTTTCAGGACGCCTGGCGGCCACGCTCATTCCAGCGCCGCCGGATGAGGTGACAAGCATCCTTTACGCCGGGGTACCAGAGGCGGCGGCGATCATTTCGCTCGATGTCACCGGCTATGCCTGGCATGACTCGGTCCCGGAGGTGCTGGCCTACTCGACGTTGCAGGACGGGGAGACGAAACTTTGGATTACACGGGGAAATCTCGCCAGTTCGGAGCTTTTCGCGCAGGCAGTCGGCATTGGAGGTGGCGTTGTCGCGGTGGGTGAATGGGGTTTCGCCGTTCAGAACGGTGACGAGGTTGCCCTCTTCGACTTCTTCGGTGACATGACTCAGCTTGGTGTCGGTCGCATCCTCGGTTCGGAACCTACCGGGTGGCTTTCTGTCGATGACAACGGTCTGACCCTGGTCAATGTGGACGGATCGCGTCGCGTGATCCCCACCGGTGCGAGCTCGTTGCTCGATGCCACCTTTTCCCCCGACGGCACCCTCATCGCGGGCCTCACCGGGGAAGGG
>DATDJH010000241.1:0-4381 GCA_036520635.1 Acidimicrobiia bacterium | reverse complement strand
TCGAAGATGGAGGTGTCGTCGTCCCAGAAATGCCCGTTGATCCCCGGGGTGTAGCCGTTGGCGTTGAAGAACAACTCGGTCACCCACTCGCCAGAGGAGTCGATGTGTGCTCCCAGGGCCACGTAGCGAAAATTCGGATTGAGGATGTTGGCCCGGTGCCCTGGGGAGTCCATCAACATGTCATGGACCCGATCACAGTGGGCGGACGGATCCCCCCACATGGCGATGTTCTCGCCCCAGGTGAAGGTGCCGTCGGGGAGTATTGCGTTGCGGGCCGACCCGGACATGTGCTGGAAGCTGTGGTGGCGCATCCACTCTGAGTACTCCCGCACAGGGGGAACGAGGTCAGAGGCCATCGTCAGGGCGCCGGCCCCAGCGGCGGCTCGGGAGTCATTGATAGCGTCGAGGAGACAGACCTCATAGGCACCCTCGGTCTGGGCGAACGCTGGGAGCGCCAGCTGAGGGAGCAGCAAGGACGCGACGATGAGGGCGACCACGATCGGGCGCCGACCTTTGACTCCGCTTTTGGACGACTCCGCCATAGGTCCCTGTTAGAGGCAGTTCCCAATAGATCGGCCGTTCAAACCTCTCGATTGAGCGTTTTGGGGTCGTAATCGGTGATGTCACAGAGCCGTCTGGCGTCTCAAGCGGCCGCCCGGCGGCTCCGATGTTTTCTAGTGATATCGATGCAGAAACCAAGCACTCCGATTCTCGAACTGTCTCCAGGAGAGAGCGACAGAGCTCTGGAGGACGCCCATAGGCCGCTTCTGGCAGTCGTGGCATGCCTCGACGCGCTGATCCGGTCGGAAGACGAAACGGGCCTCCTGGATGAGGTTTGCCGGATCCTGGTTGAGGAGGGCGGGTTTCATCGTGCGTGGGTGATCTCTCAGGCAGAGGGTGAGGGAGAGTCGAGTCTCTCGATTCCGCTCCCCATCGGAGATGACTCGCGATTGACGCTCAACATCGACTGCGTCGGATTGGATGAGTTCGAGGTCGAGCTTCTGGCCAACTTCGCGGGGTCACTCTCGCAGCGGATCGTGGGGCTCCGGGCAGAGGCTCGGCGCGACGCGACCGAGGCCCAACTGAGAGAGTCACTTCGCGCCAAGGACGAGCTGATCGCCTCGATCTTTCATGAGATGCGTACCCCGCTCACAGCTGTCGTCGGCTTTGCCCAGCTGCTCCAAAACGAAGAATCAGGCCTCTCCTCGGGCGAGCGGACCGAACTGATCCAGTCGATCGCGGACGAGGGCCTGGACCTGACAAACCTCGTTGAGGACTTGTTGACTGCGGCCAAGGCCGAGTCAGGAACCTTGACGGTGGTCAGCGTTCCCGTCGACCTGCGGGCAAACGCTGCCCAGGTCTTGGAGACCCTCAACGGTGACCGGCCCATCGAGCTTGCCGGGCCCTCGGTTCGGGTCGCGGGTGATCCAGGCCGGGTGCGCCAGATCCTCCGCAATCTCATTTCCAACGCCATTCGATACGGTGGAGAGCGGATTCGGGTGGTTGTCGTGGATGGCCAGAGCCCCAGTATTCAGGTCCGTGACAATGGGGTTGGCATACCCGAGGAAGAGCGTGAACGGATCTTCGACCCCTATCAGCGTGCCAGCTCGGCGCCCGAGCTCAGCGCTTCGATGGGTCTTGGCCTCACCATCTCACGCAGTCTGGCCCGTCTCATGGAAGGCGACCTCACCTACGTCTATGAGGACAGCGAGAGCATCTTCGAGTTGATCCTTCCCAGCCTCCTCGGCTGAGAGACACCGTCGCGCCGGCCCCGCAGCATTAATCAGCGCGAAACAAAGCCGAAACGACGAATTCTTAGCGTTCCAGCGGTGCGCACTGGACCAAACCGGGTGAGACATGGCCGGTCGGCCACTGGCTCGGGAGCCTGATGGACGTCACCGAAGTCCTCCGCGACATCCTGATCGTCCTCGTTGCTGCCAAGGTCGCCGCCGAGTTGGCCGAGCGAATCGGCGTCCCGCCTGTGATCGGTGAGATCGTCGCCGGAATCCTCATCGGGCCCTCGCTGCTGGGCTGGGTCGGTGCCGACGATCAGGTGTTGCGAACCCTCGGCGAAATCGGTGTCATCTTGTTGCTGCTCGAGGTGGGAATGGGGATGAATCTCAGTGAGCTGGGAAGGGTGGGCAGGGCTTCATTTGGCGTGGCGACGGTCGGTGTGGCTGCTCCCCTTGTCCTGGGCACCGTCGCGATGCAGCTCCTCGGTCACGATTTCAATACCTCCCTGTTCGTGGGCGCGGCTCTCACCGCCACCAGCGTTGGGATAACGGCCCGGGTGTTCGGTGACCTGCGGGCTCTCGCCACGACTGAGGCCCGGATCGTGCTGGGGGCGGCGGTGGCTGACGATGTCATGGGATTGGTGGTCCTGACCGTGGTGGTCCGCCTGGTCACTGACGGCTCTGTATCGGTGATATCGGTGATCGGGATCATCGGGGTCGCAGTTGCCTTCTTGCTCATCAGCGGGATCGTCGGGCTCCGGCTTGCCCCTGCTCTCTTTGCGGCGATCGAACGCGTGTCCCGCTCGACGGGGACGTTGATCGCCCTGGCACTTGCCTTCACGCTTTTGTTCGCCGAGTTCGCCAACGCCGCCCGGCTGGCTCCCATCGTCGGGGCTTTCGTGGCTGGCCTCGCTCTGGGTCGGAGCCGTCAGAGGGACCGAATCAGTCGGGAATTGGCGCCCGTGGGCCATCTCTTCATCCCTGTCTTCTTCCTTCAGATCGGGATCGATGTCGATGTATCCCAGTTTCTCGATGGCCAAGTGCTTTTCATCGCTGGCGCCCTTCTCGTGGTCGCAGTTATTGGAAAGCTGGTGGCGGCGGTTGGCGCCTTGGGCACGCCGGCGGACAAGTGGCTGATTGGCCTGGGGATGCTCCCTCGTGGGGAGGTTGGCCTCATCTTCGCCACCATCGGCCTCCAGGGCGGGGTGCTCGACGACTCCCTCTATGCCGCCCTGCTGCTCGTGGTCCTGATCACCACTCTGGTCACGCCCCAGCTGTTGAAGGTGCGCTTCGGCGTTGTTCGCGAAAGGTCGGCGCCGAGCTCTCGGGGGTCGACGGCCGAGGCGCCTCCGGGTGGCTGGCTCGCGGTCGCTGACGGTGAGGTTCGGTTGGTGGCGACACCCCCCGGGCACCTGGCCCTTCCTCTCGCTCTCGATGCGGCGGTGCTGCTCGGTTCCGCCCAACCCTCGGCGGGCCTTCTCGACTGGCTGTCGAACATCGACCAGCGCACCGCCCAATGGGATCGAAGGTCGAGAGAGGCCCTGTTGAAAGTCATCCAAAATGGCAACGCCAGATCGTGGCGCTTTCTGGAGACGACGGGGGTTCTCGATCACGTGCTACCCGAGCTCGCTGCCACATTGCGGGCCCGCCAAGCCGATCCGTTCCAACTCGACCCGATGAACACTCACCGTTGGACAGTCATCGAGGAACTGCGCAGGATCACGCAGGCAGAAACAGACCTAACAGTCGAATTCTCGAAGCTCGCCCATCCGGAGTGGCTGCTTCTTGCGGCCTTGCTTTCCGAGGGTCTGGAGGGCAGCGAATCTCCCGTCGCAGCGACCAGGCGGATAGTGCGGAGACTCGATCTTGGCGCCAGGGCGGAGCAAGAGATCGCAGGCTTGATCGAAGACGGTGAGTTGATGTGGTCTGCGGCCAAGCGAGGCGACGGACTCGGCGAGCAATCGGTGATCCAGGTGGCATCACATCTCGATACCCCGGAGCGGGCCCGGGCGCTGTTCCTTCTGACGGTTGCTCGGAGAGGCGACATCGATCGTCAGGACCACGAACGACTGCGCGAGTTCCACGAGTTGATCCAGGAAGTCCTCGCCCATGACGAGTTGACCGGCCTCGAAGTGAGGAACCTCGCGGGAAGGCGTCGGGCAGAGACCATCCGCCTGATCGGTGATCGGCCCGACCTGGTCCGTCGGATCGAAGAGGCTCCCCAGTCTTACCTGCTGCGTGAGACCTCGGTTGCCATCGCCCGTCAGGTCGGGCTACTGGAGCCACTTCCCGGGCCTGGGGAGGCGAGGGTTTCCATAACGACCGTGGAGAGCGGGCCCGATTTCTGGATCGATGTCGGGGCGCGTGACCGCCCGGGTCTGCTGGCTGCGGTCACCGGAGTGCTTGCCAGTCTTGGGGTAGATGTCTCGGAGGCACTGGTGGCCACCTGGCCAGATCGCGGCGCTCTGGAGACCTTCAGCGTCGTCGTCGCCGCCACGGCGCCGCCAGATCCAGGCCACCTGGCTCGTCAGATCGAGGAAGGCCTGGATGCTCCGGTGATGGCCGATCCGATACCCGGAGCGGTGCTGGATTTCGATGACGACTCCTCACCCTGGCATACCATCGCCGAGATCCGGGCTCCCGATCGC
>DATDJH010000240.1:0-8027 GCA_036520635.1 Acidimicrobiia bacterium | reverse complement strand
GGTGCGCAGGGTCACCCAGGCCAGGACAGCTCCCACGATGAAAAGTTGTGGAAGCACCACGGCTGAGGCCTCCAGCAGATTTGCCGGGTCGAGGCCGATGACGTGGAAGGAGGCGAACACCAGCGCGGTGACCACGATGATCGCCCTCCGGCTCCGGTCGCCCATTGACTTCAAGAGGACTCCGCGGAAGATCAGCTCCTCGGTGACAGGGGCGATGACCACCGCGATGACCACTGCCGTGACCTGAGCCGCCGTAGATTCGATGCTGGCCAGGGCTGAGCCGACCTGCTGCACTGATTCTCCATCGGGGAAGAAGAACTGGGTGAGTGGGAGAAAGAGAACGGCGAGCCCGAGTTGGAGGAGGAGCCCGAGGGCGAGGTAGCGGGCATCCCCAGGCTCGATGGAGAACCCGAGATCGGCGTCGGGCTTTCTTCTCGCCAGCAGCCAGAGGACCCCGAGGTGGCCGACATACTGGCCAGCCAGACCGAGCACCAGGAACCAGTCACCATCGCCCCAAATCAGGCTGAGACCTGCGAACACCCCTGCACCGAGGAATCCGCCGAGGACGACAAAGATGAAGTCGACGACTGTCCAGGGCTTGGGCACGGACCGGTGAGCCTACTGACTGGGGCACCCTTCCCACTGTTACCCTGCAGCCAAGCGTCGCCGGAGGATGGACGGAATTGGAAATCGAGATCGGCATCGGAAAGTCAGGGCGTCAGGCATACGGTTTCGACGACATAGCGATCGTCCCTTCGAGGCGGACCCGCGATCCCGACGACGTGGACATCTCCTGGCAGCTCGACGCTTTCAAGTTCCCGCTTCCGATGATGGGCTCGGCGATGGACAGCGCGATCAGCCCTGCCACTGCGATCACCATCGGCAAGCTGGGAGGTCTTGCAGTCCTCAATCTGGAGGGCCTCTGGACCCGTTACGAGGACCCACAGCCCTACTTTGACGAGATCGCCGAGCTCTCCAAGGAGAAGGCCACCCTTCGCATGCAGGAGATCTACCTCGAGCCAGTCAACCCCGATCTGATCGGTCAGCGTGTGGGCGAGGTGAAGGCCGCCGGGGTCGTCACCGCAGCGAGCCTCACTCCGCAACGGGTTCGCTCTTGGGCTCCAGGGGCGCTCAAGGCGGGTCTCGACATCCTGGTGATTCAGGGGACGGTGGTCTCAGCGGAGCATGTCTCGAGTCGTGAGGAGCCGCTCAACCTCAAGGAGTACATCGCCAATTGCGACGCACCGGTGATCGTCGGTGGTTGCGCCAGCTACTCGACTGCGCTGCACCTGATGCGCACTGGGGCGGTTGGTGTCTTGGTTGGTGTCGGTCCGGGTGCGGCATGCACCACGCGAGGTGTCCTCGGTGTTGGGGTGCCTCAGGCGACTGCCATCGCTGATGCTGCCGGTGCCAGGATCCGCTATCTCGACGAGACCGGCCGGTACGTCCATGTGATCGCCGACGGTGGGATGCGGACCGGGGGAGACGTGGCCAAGGCGATTGCCTGTGGCGCAGACGCGGTGATGATCGGCTCTCCGCTCGCATCCGCGACTGAAGCCCCAGGTCGGGGTTATCACTGGGGGATGGCCACCTTCCACCCGACGTTGCCCCGTGGCGCCCGGGTCGAAGTCGGTGACCGAGGCACCCTCACCGAGATCCTGGTCGGTCCCGCCCATGAGAACGATGGCCGGCTCAACCTGTTCGGCGCTCTGACCGTGTCGATGGCGACCACCGGATACTCGGACGTCAAGGAGTTCCAAAAGGCCGAGGTGATGATCGCGCCCTCGATCCAGACCGAGGGCAAATCCCTGCAACGCAACCAGCGGGTAGGGATGGGATGAGCCCGGAGACCGGACAAGAACCTACGGTTCTTGTCCTCGACTTTGGCGCTCAATATGCCCAACTGATCGCCCGTCGAGTCCGCGAGTCGCACGTCTATTCCGAGGTGGTCTCCCGGGATATCACTGCCGCTGAGATTCGGGCGAGACGCCCGATCGGGCTGATCCTCTCCGGTGGTCCGGCGTCCGTTTACGCCGAGAACGCCTATCGCATGGATCCTTCGATCCTCGATCTGGGGATACCGGTCCTCGGGATCTGTTACGGCCACCAGCTTCTTGCCGAGATGACCGGTGGCACGGTGGCCAACACCGGAAGTGGTGAGTACGGAAACACCAATCTCGAGGTGACCGGGGATTCGCTGCTGCTTCAGGGCCTTCCCGCCGAGCAGCCGGTCTGGATGTCACACCAGGATCAAGTGACGACGGCGCCCGAGGGTTTCGTGGAAGTTGCCCGAACCGTGGGGGCCTCGGTTGCCGCGATGGAGGATCGGAGTCGCGGCCTCTATGGCGTCCAGTTTCACCCTGAGGTTGCCCACACCCCGCGCGGCGACGAGATCCTCAAGCGGTTCCTCTACGACGTGTGCCATGCGTCTCCCACGTGGACTTCACACTCGATCATCGAAACCCAGATCGCGGCCATCAAGGCCCAGGTCGGTGGAGAGAGGGTCGTCTGCGGCCTCTCCGGAGGCGTCGATTCTGCCGTTGCCGCGGCATTGGTTCACGCTGCGGTAGGTGATCAGCTCACCTGCATCTTCGTCGACCACGGCCTGCTCCGTATGGGCGAAGGCGAGCAGGTGGAGCTCACCTTTCGCTCACATTTCGCAGTCGACCTGATACACGTCAAGGCCGAAGACCGGTTCCTCGAGGCTCTGGCCGGGGTCACCGATCCCGAAGAAAAGCGAAGGATCATCGGGGAGACCTTCATCCGAGTATTCGAGGAGGCGGCGGAATCGATCGGAGACGCCCGATTCCTGGTGCAGGGGACCCTGTACCCCGATGTGATCGAATCAGGCTCGGCGTCGGCGGCCACGATCAAAACCCACCACAACGTCGGAGGCCTTCCCGATGACATGCTCTTCGAGCTGGTTGAGCCATTGCGGGACCTTTTCAAGGACGAGGTTCGGGCGGTGGGTGAGGAGCTCGGCCTTCCCGAGGAGATCGTCTGGCGTCAGCCCTTCCCGGGCCCCGGCCTCGCAGTTCGTGTGATCGGTGAAGTCACCCGTGAACGGCTCGACCTGCTTCGGGCAGCTGACGAGATCGTCCTCGACGAGATCCGGCGCGCGGGTCTCTACCGCGACGTTTGGCAGGCGTTTGGTGTTCTTCCGGTGATCAAGACCGTCGGAGTGCAGGGAGATGGCCGCACCTACGCCTATCCATTGATCGTGCGCGCGGTCACCTCGGAGGACGCAATGACCGCGGATTGGGCCCGCCTTCCCTATGAGGTCCTGGAACGGATCTCGAATCGGGTCATCAATGAAGTTCCGGGGATCAATCGGGTCGCTTATGACATCTCGTCAAAACCGCCGGCAACCATCGAGTGGGAGTGAAAAAGCCTGGCTGGGCCCATTCAGGGGCCCCATCGCCTTGCCGATAACGCCTTATCGGCCAGAAGAAAAATGCAGGTGGACCTCAACACCCCTGAACTGACGCGCATCTTCCGTGAAGAGCTGGATGAGAGGTCCAGTCGCCTCGTCGCGGGCGCCCGCGCCCTGGCCAACGACACCCTGGACCCGGCCTGGGTCCCTGATCTGGTTCGCGACGCCCACACCATCAAAGGCTCGGCCGGGCTCCTCGGATACGACTCCATTCGTGAGGCCGCAACGCGACTCGAGCAGCTTTGGCGCCTGGTCTCGGACGGCCATGAGCCCGACGCCGACATCGTCATGGCAATGGAGAACTCGGCCGGTGTGCTGGTGGCATCGATGTCCGAAGGGGACGGCCAACTCTCCGACCTGACCGAGCGGCTGGTCGGTGGAATCGAGGCCTCGAAGCACGAAGATGAGGCGGCCCCTCTCCGACGGCCCGAGCCTGGAAGTCTGGGAGGTCTCCTGTCGTCTGTGTCAGAGTCTCTGCTCGGTGGTGCGACCCGGGTCGACACCGGCGATCTCTACCGTCTGATCAACCGAATCGTTGAGGTGGCGCTGGACACCGAGGCCCTGGCCGATTTGGCCCTGGTGTCCATCGAGGGCTCGGATCCGTCTGTGTTCCGGCGATCCTGGCGGAACCAGCTGGAGAAGCTGAGCACATCGATTGGGGACATTCAGGACCAGGCAGTCGCGTTGGCCAATGTCTCCTTTCGAGACGCGGCATCAACATTTCCCCAGTTCGTGCGGTACCTGGGCCGCCGCATGGGCAAGGACGTCCGATTTGAGATACTTGGCGATGACGTCCAGCTCGACCGCCAGATCGTCGACTTGTTGCGTGAGCCGCTGCGTCATCTGCTGGTCAACGCGATTGATCATGGGATCGAGGGTGGCGCCGAGCGAATTGCAGCAGGGAAGACGGCGACCGGCGTCGTCCGCATCGCGGCCCAGGAGGTCGATGAGGGAGTCGAGGTTTCGGTGTCCGACGACGGCGCCGGGATCGATTGGGACAAGGTGGCCGCGGTGGCGGTGCAAAACGACCTTCCCTTCGATCTGACACCGCTGCTGTTCCAACCCGGGTTCACCACCAACGAAGACGTCAGCGACTTCTCCGGCACGGGTGAGGGGCTCGCCGCGGCCCGGGATTCCGTGGAGCGGGTTCACGGCGCCGTCCGGGTCGAGTCGGTCAAGGGCCAGGGCACCACCGTGACGATGACGCTCCCGATGTCGATGGTCCTTCAGAACGTGGTTGTGGTTGCGGCCGGGGACCAGTTCTGGGGCTTTCCGGAAGCCTCGGTTGAAGCCGCAATTCCTCTCTCGCAGGCCGAGATCAAGACCACCAAGGGAGGGCGTGAGCTTCATTTCGAAAGTGCGGCCATCCCCTGTGTCTCGCTCTCTCAAGCGGTGGGAACCGGTGGGGATGCGGACGAGTCGGAGATCCTGATCATGAACACCAGGTTCGGCCTGGTTGCCGTGACCGTTGGCGAGCTGATCGATCGTCGCCGGGTGGCAGTCAAGAACCTGGGTCCGATTCTCGAAGGGCCGGGGCATGTCACAGGCGCAGCGTTGCTGGGCGGTGGCCAGGTTCTGGTCGTCATCGACCCCAATTTCCTCGGCATCCTGGCCCGACGCCGGCCTCGCCTGGCCGGGCGACGCCCCAGAATCCTTGTGGTCGACGACTCGGCTGGAGTGCGACAACTGCTGTCGGCGACTCTCAACGGCGCTGGGTTCGAGGTGGCCCTCGCCGGGGGCGCCCGCGAGGCGGTCATCGCCATGGCGGAGGGGGATTTCGACGCAATGGTGATCGACTATTCGATGCCGCGCTCGAATGGCGTCGAGTTGGTGCGTGCGATGCGTGCGGCCGAGGTTCGGGTGCCGATTGTCATGGTCTCGGGTGTGGCCACCCAGGAGGAGAAGCGTGCGGCCTGGGAAGTGGGGGTCAACGCCTATCTCGACAAGTTCGATCTGCGCCAGGGCGTCCTCACCACCACGTTGCGCCGACTCATCGGTCTCGAAGATGTAGGAACGGCTTGAGTCGTAGAACTTCAGCCGACCCCGAAACTCCCCGATAAAAGTTGAGGATGTTCGAGCTCTCTGTCGGCGAGATACTGGCTTATCTCCTTCCGGTGGTGGGTATCGCCTGTGTCATCTGGGCGCTGGCGATCACCAGACACGGCCGGCAGCGAGAGCGCGAGGTGGTGCGCTTGTCCGAAGAGGCCCACCGCATCAAGAACGACTTCGTCGCCATGGTGAGCCACGAGCTGCGAACTCCCCTGACTTCCATAGCCGGATTCGCCGACACGCTGGTCGAGTCCTGGAAGGAACTGCCCAAGGACGAGGTCGATGAATTCCTCTCGATCATCAATCGCCAGGCCATCTACCTGGGTGATCTCGTAGAGGACGTTCTCGTCATCCCTAGGCTCGAAGCTGATCGTCTTCGTTTCCAGGCCGAGCTCTTCGACCTTGGCGACCTGATCGAGGACGTGGCCAAAATGGTGTTCCCCAATGGTGGGAAGAAGACATCGCTGGTCTCCCTCCCCGATGGGGTCAGGGTCAAAGCCGACCGCCGTCGGGTCCAGCAGGTGATCCGAAACCTGATGGAGAACGCCCGCAAGTACGGGGGCGACCAGATCATGGTCGAGGGCTTCGTCATGGGTGATCAGTACCTGATCATCATCTCGGACAACGGCCCTGGTGTCCCCGACGAGGAGACCCAGAAGGTGTTCGAGAACTTCGAGCAGTTGTCCAAGGGCGATGCCAGGGAATCGACGGGGATCGGGCTTGGCCTGCCCATCGCCCGTCGGCTCGCCCGGGCCATGGGTGGCGAGGTCTGGTATGAGCGCCGGTTCCCCACCGGAGCCCGCTTCTGCTATTCGCTTCCGCTACGCCGTCGCACGGTGGTTGACGACGATGAGCGACCCGAGGTCCCCGAAGACTCGAGTCAGGCGGAAGTCGATCTCGGCGATCCCGTATACCGCTCGGCTTGATCACAACAGTGTGATTCAGTCGGTCGCGGCCGGTACCATCGCCCTAGATGCAGGCTGAGTGGTTTTACGACGACGTACCAGCCGAGTCCCCGCTCTTTGCTGACCTGAACCCGACGCAACGCGAGGCAGTGGCTGCGACCGAAGGGCCGGTCCTCGTCGTGGCCGGCGCCGGTTCCGGCAAGACCCGGGTGCTCACCTATCGCATCGCCCACTTGATCCGCGACCTCCGGGTGGCGCCAGACGCCATCCTGGCGATCACCTTTACCAACAAGGCCGCGAACGAGATGAGAGGGCGGGTGGGAGCGTTGGTTGGCGGCGCCGTCCGCTCGATGCAGGTGTCGACCTTCCACTCCGCCTGTGTGCGGATCCTGCGCCGTGAGGTCTCGAGGCTGGGCTATCGCTCCAGCTTCTCGATCTATGACGAAGCGGACTCGATCCGGCTGATCAACCTGGTCCTCAAGGACCTCGATCTGGACAGCAAGCGGTTTCCGGCCAAGGCGATGAAGGCGGTGATCTCGAAATCGAAGAACGAGCTGGTCGACTTCGAGACCTTTGCCGACCAGGGTGAGGGCTTCTATCACGAGCAGGTCGCGGATGTCTATCGCCTCTACCAGCAGAGGCTCCTCGAGGCCTCGGCGATGGACTTCGACGACCTTCTGATGGTGACAGTCGAGCTATTTGGCGCCTTCCCCGACGTCTTATCCCAGTACCAGAACAAGTTCCGATACGTGCTGGTCGACGAGTACCAGGACACCAATCGCGCCCAATACGTCCTGGTGAAGCAGCTCACCGCGGTCCATCGCAACTTGTGCGTCGTCGGTGACTCCGACCAGTCCATCTATCGGTTCCGGGGCGCCGACATCCGGAACATCACCGACTTCGAGAAGGACTACCCGGACGCCAGGATCATCGTTCTCGATCAGAACTACCGCTCCAGCGAAACCATTCTCGGCGCGGCCAACTCGGTCATTGCGAACAACACCAAGCGCACACCCAAGAACCTGTGGTCCGACAAGGGCCCCGGTGTGCCCATCGTTCGGTTCGAGGCCGAGGACGAGCACGATGAAGCCGGGTATGTGGTGGACGAGATCGAACGTCTTAAATCGGCCGGGCACAACCTCTCGGACATGGCGGTGTTCTATCGGACCAATGCCATGTCGCGTGTGATCGAGGACGTCTTCGTGCGACGGGCGATCCCATATACGGTCGTGGGCTCGGTCAAGTTCTACGATCGGAAGGAGATCAAGGACGCGGTCGCCTATCTGCGGACGATCGTCAACCCCTCCGACGAGGTGTCGGTGAAGCGGATCATCAATGAGCCGAGGCGGGGCATCGGCGATACCACCCTGGCCCACGTGGATCGCTTCAGCCAGACCCAGGGCATCAGCTTCTACGAGGGGCTGCGCAGGGCGCCGGAGATCCACCAATTGAACGGCCGAGCGCACGCGGCCGTAGGCGAGTTCGTCGCCATCATGGACCGTCTCACCGAGAGCGCAGCCGAGGGAGGCGTCGCGGCCGCGGTGCAGTCGGTGCTCGACGACACCAGCATGCTGGCCACCCTCGAAGCCGAGAAGACGATCGAGGCGATGGGGAGGGTGGAGAACCTGCGTGAGCTCGCG
>DATDJH010000239.1:0-2098 GCA_036520635.1 Acidimicrobiia bacterium | reverse complement strand
GGCTGCGACGTCGGACTCCATCGCCTCGGCGACAACCTCGAAATCGATCTCCCAGTAGGCCGTCTTCTGGGCTTCCACGAGGTATTCCAATCCCCCGACCTCCTGATCCCGAAGTTTGTCGAAGTTCTGAGACGTCACCTTGAGAGAGGTGTGCAGTGATTCGAGATTCCCCACCATTCTTGCCGCGGTCTCATCGTCAGCCTCACCGCCCTCAGAAGCCGGGTTGGTGGGGTCGAGAGTGATCACGGTGAGACCGCCTGGGATCGTCCTCACGTTGGCCTCGGTCATCTGATTAGTGATGTCTTCCTCAGCCGCCGAGGACAGGCCGTCACCGTCTGGGTCGGATCCGGCGGTGATGGAGGCATCAGCTTTTGCGGCTAGATCCGCCGCCCCTTCAACTGGCGGATCGGCGGCGGCAGCGTCCTCGAGGGCTGTCACCAGGGCCTCTGCGTCCGAGATGTCATTGATGGAGAGAGGCACGGTCACACCGGCCTTGTCTGCGGTAGCTGCGATCTCCTCCAATTCAGTGATGGCCGCCGGGCTGATGCCGACCGAAGGCTCGACCGTCCCCCCGTCGATGGCCTCTTGCACTGCATCGAGATAGATCTGAAGGATGGGCGCAACTTCGACGGACTCCTCCAAAGATGTCATCGCTTGCTCGGCGAGCTCGGCGTCAGGCGTCTCGGGGTCGAGCGCCACAGGTTCCACCACAGTGAGTTCCTCGACCGCCTGAGCCGAAATCTCGGAGAGCTCGACTTCGGCGCTGTCGGAGATCCCGTCATCGTCGGTGTCCTGCCCCTCCCCGGCGGTCTTGAGAACCTCTTTCGCCCGGTCGGCGAGCGGAGTAACGATGACAAGACGGTCGGGAGCTGCGTCGATGTCGGCGACGACCTGAGCCTGAGTGATGATCGCCGTAGCAACGGTCTCGTCGGCTGTATCCAGCCTTTCGAGTTGCGCCTCGACACCGGGCTCGACCTTGGCGAGAGCTTCGTTCTGCGACACCTGGATCGTCTTCAGGTAGGCGACGACGTCTGACACCTGGGCCTCGTTGAGGGGACCTCCTCCGGCGAGACCCCACGCCGGCATCGGCGTGTTGCCCCGCCCATAGGTGATCCAGAAGTTGAGCTCGTTCTCGTCATACCGGAAAAGGACGTCGTTCAGGGAGGGGACGGCCCATGCCACGGTCACCCCGGAGCGCTTCTCCACATAGCGGGCGCTCCCTCCAACCCCTTCCGGCCCGTGGCAGTCGAAGCATTTGAACTCCTCGACAATGTGCTCGCCTCGATCCTGGGCAGCTACCTCGAATTCGTTGACGAAGTTTTCCTGGCGGTCGGTCTCACCGAGGAAGTAGAGGGGAAGGGAGATGGCCAGAATGGCGGAAAAGGCGATAGCCGCCTTCTGTCCTTTCTCGAGGCGTCGGGTCTCCATCTCCTGGTCGGTGATGCCAGGTTTGAGGTTGGGAGCTACCTCCTCCCCACCCCGGTTCCGGATCGCCGAGGCAAATAGCACGCCGAGCCAGACGATCCCGACGACGAGAGCAAAGACCGTTATCAGGTTTGCGGTCATGCTTCAGCGACGATGGAGATACAACTCGGGCCCTGGGGATACACAACTGATGGCGTCGGAGCACGAGGGGTTTCGATGATGGAGCCGGTTTTGATGATGAACCGGTCATCGACCAACTCGACCACGAAGCGGTCAAGGTTGCGTGGGGCCGGGCCCCCGAAGTACTCGCCGATCGAGTCGTACTTGGATCCGTGACACGGGCACTCGAATCCCTGAGAGGTGGCACACCAGGGCACCCGGCACCCAAGGTGAACACAACGCTGGAATAGAGCCATCAGCCCGCCGGCCTCGACGCTCTTACCGGCAAACTGGGCGGACAGGGGCGACGGCGCGGGCACCAGATACGCCTTGGCTTCGGGGATGAACAGGGGGAGGACCGCCCCGTCCGAAGTGTGGACCTGGTTCTCCAGGTCGGTGATCAGCCCGGCATCGATGTCGGCGCCGAAGCCCCCGGTCAGCTTCGGCCAGAAGAAAGCCAGGTAGTAAAGGCCCTGCAATGCCAGGAAAGATCCAAACGTCGCGGTGATGGCTC